>CAUJFC010000251.1 GCA_963169755.1 Actinomycetota bacterium
GAGCCCGGATCAGGATGCCAGCGGTGCCTCGAACAACAACGGTCCGCCCAAGGCCCGCCGATCCACCAGTTGCCAGCCGCGAGGTGGGTTGGTGCGCGCCGCGTGACGCTCGCAGAGGTCGTGGGTCATGGGGTGTCCCTCGGGCGCCAACGACTCGAGCCAGACCGTCGCCCCCTTGTAGTCGTAGGACAAGGTGACGGTGGCGGGTTCTCCACAGCCGGGGCGGGCACAACGGCGACGCATACCCGAAGGGTACCGGGCACCTCTGGTGATCCTGTGGATACCCTCCCGCCTGCCGGTATGTCACCCTCGCCTCCTAGCATGGTGGCCATGTCTTCCGAGGGTCCTCCCCCGCCACCGCCTCCACCGCCGCCACCCCGGCGGCCCGATGGTGGCTCCCGACCCCAGGGCTCGGGCACCCAGGGGGGAGGGCTGCGTCCCGCTGCAGCCAGCCGCTGGGTCCTGTGGGCCGCCCTGGCTGCCTGCGCATTCGTGGTGATCCTGCTCTTGAACCAGGGCCCTCAGCAGGGCAAGGAACTCAGCTATTCAGAGTTTCTCAACCAGGTAGCCAACGAGAAGGTCGCCGAGGTCACCTACGACAACGTCAACGCCCGCATCACCGGCAAGTTCACCTCCGGATCCGAGTTCCACACCACCGGGCTCCAGCCGTTTCCCGACGCCGACCTCGACCTGCTCCGCAAGCACGAGGTGGTGCTCAAGCCCAAGACCCCCCAAGCCGGACTGATCGAGCAGTGGCTCCCGGTGCTGATCTTCCCGCTGCTGATCATCGGGTTCTTCGTGTTCATGCAGCGCCGGGCTCAGGGCCAGATGGGCAACATCATGTCGATCGGCCGGTCCCGAGCAAAGACCTACTCCACCGAACGCCCCGGTACCACCTTCGCTGACGTGGCTGGCTACGAGGGTGTGAAGACCGAGATCCGTGAGGTCGTCGACTTCCTCAAGTACCCCGAGAAGTTCTCCCAGATCGGTGCCCGCATCCCCAAGGGCGTCCTGCTGGTGGGGCCTCCCGGAACGGGCAAAACCCTCATCGCCCGAGCGGTGGCCGGTGAGGCTGGGGTTCCGTTCCTGTCGGTCAGCGGATCCGACTTCATGGAGATGTTCGTGGGTGTCGGCGCCAGCCGGGTCCGAGACCTGTTCCAGACCGCCCGCAAGATGGGCCGGGCCATCATCTTCATCGACGAGATCGACTCGATCGGTCGCAAGCGGGGCGCCGGACTCGGCGGCGGCCACGACGAACGCGAACAGACCCTCAACCAGATGCTCAACGAGATGGATGGCTTCGAAGCCACCGAGGGCATCGTGATGATCGCAGCCACCAACCGGCCTGACGTGCTGGATCCGGCACTGCTGCGGCCCGGCCGGTTCGATCGCCAAGTGGTGGTTCCGCTCCCCGAACACGAAGAGCGCCTGGCCATTTTGAAGGTTCACGCCAAGAGCAAGCGGATCGGTCCCGATGTCGACCTAGCCGTACTGGCACGGGGAACCCCCGGAATGAGTGGTGCCGAGTTGGCCAACCTGGTCAACGAAGCCGCCCTTCACGCCGTGCGCCGCGGGGGCGAGATGATCACCCGCGACGACTTCGAGTATGCCCGGGACCGGGTGCTCATGGGACAGCGGCGCGAGTCGATGGCCCTCTCGGAGAAAGAGAAGGAACTCACCGCCTACCACGAGGCCGGCCACGCGGTGTGCGCCACCGTGCTGGAGACAGCCGACCCCGTCCACAAGGTGACCATCCTCCCGATGGGCATGGCCCTCGGGGTCACCCAGCAACTTCCCCAGGAAGACAAGCACTCCTACAACCAGAACTACCTGGAAGAGTCCATCGTGGTGGCCATGGGTGGACGTATCGCCGAGCGGCTGGTGTTCGGCGTGGTCTCGACCGGCGCCAACAACGACCTGGTTGTGTCCACCGAGCGTGCTCGCAAGATGGTCCGAGAGTGGGGCATGAGCGACCGGATCGGTCCCATGGCCTGGGGTTCCCAGGGCCAGGTGTTCCTGGGCGAAGACCTCATGCACAACGCCCGTGACTACTCCGACGACACCGCCCGGGTGATCGACCAAGAGACCGAGAAGATCCTGCGAGCCTGCGAACAGCGATGTGTCGAGGTGCTGACCGAGCACCGCAAGGGCCTCGACCTCGTCGCTCGGAGCCTGCTGGAGCACGAAACGCTCGATGGAGCAGAAGTGCGGCGTCTCGTGGACCTTGGATTCAACGCCCCGGAACCGCGATCCTCCTTCGACCCACCTGAGCCGCCAAGCGCACCGGTGCTCCACACCCCGGCTGGCGACCCCGAGTCGACCGACCAATCGGACTCCACGGCCGGCTGACAGCCAGCGGCCATCTCGGAACAATCCAGATAGGTCAACTCCCGGGCGCGCCCCGAGCAGCCAGATCAGCTCTCATCCGGGCCAGCTCGGATCGCTCCGCAGGGTCGTGAACTCTCGACTCCATCCCGCTCAGGGTTTCGGACCAGCGGACGAGGACCTCTCGGCTCACGCCGGGATCGATCCGATCGCCCATCCGGGCCATCCAATCCAGATCACGGGCGAGCAGGGCGGCCTGAAGCTCCAGCTCGGTCCAGCGTGCCACCACCAGCGGCAGGCGGTCTCCTTTGGCTTGGGGATAATCGGTACCGTCGACCAACTCATGGGGCTCGCGTCGGAACAGGCCGGCGAGCAGGGCAACCGTTCTCTCGCCCGGCGTGTTCAGGTCGGTCTCGAGGTGGGACACGGCAACCCGGGAGATCCCCAACCGGTCGGCGAGTTGCTGCTGGGTCCAGCCCCGTTCGGCCCGAAGGGTGGCGATGCGCTTTCCCAACGAGCCGGGTCCCGGTGGCCGGCCCGGCCAGGTCGGCTCCCAGGTATCCATGACCCCAGCCTCGCGAACCGGGTGCCCCGCGACACGAATTGATGGGGCTCCCCCCACTTGGTGGGGATCTCCCCACCCGAACCACGTCGAATCGGTGCAGCCTGTCAACCCAGTTGGCAGACAGGCGAGAGGTCAGCAACTACAACCATGTGCATGACCAAGCGCGCGCTCATCACCGGCATCACTGGCCAGGACGGCTCGTATCTCGCCGAACTGCTGCTCTCCAAGGGTTACGAAGTGATCGGCATGGTGCGTCGATCCTCCACCGTCAACTTCGAGCGCATCGCCCACCTCCAAGACCAGATCACCTTCGTTCCCGGGGACCTGCTCGATGAGGTGTCGATGATCCACATCCTCCAGGAACATCGCCCCGCCGAGGTGTACAACCTGGCGGCCCAGTCGTTCGTGCAGACCAGCTTCAGTCAGCCCGTGCTGACCGGTGAGGTGACCGGTCTCGGAGTTACCCGGATCCTCGATGCCATCCGTCTGGTGGATCCCGAGATTCGCTTCTATCAGGCCTCTTCGTCGGAGATGTTCGGCAAGGTTCAGGAGGTTCCCCAGACCGAGCGCACCCCGCTCTATCCACGTTCGCCTTACGGCGTGGCCAAGGTCTACGGCCACTGGATGACCATCAACTACCGCGAGAGCTACGACCTTCACGCCAGCTCGGGAATCCTGTTCAACCACGAGTCGCCCCGCCGGGGCCTGGAGTTCGTGACCCGCAAGATCTCCAATACCGTGGCCAAGATCAAGCTGGGTATGGCCACCGAGCTGCGACTGGGCAATCTCGACGCCCAGCGCGACTGGGGCTTTGCCGGGGACTACGTGGAGGCCATGTGGCGGATGCTCCAGCAGGATTCACCCGATGACTACGTGGTGGCCACCGGCGAGACCCACTCGGTGCGGGAGTTCTGCGAGTTGGCCTTCGGCCGGGTCGATCTGGACTGGGAGCAGTACGTGAAGGTCGACGAGCGGTTCTTCCGCCCCGCCGAGGTTGACCTGCTGGTGGGCAGCCCCGCCAAGGCCACCGCTCAACTGGGTTGGGAACCGTCGACGTCGTTCCCCGAGTTGGTCAACATGATGGTGGACGCCGACCTGGCGCTGCTCTCAGGCGACCTCGACGGCCTGGCGCACTGACACTCTGGTGATGCGAGTCGACGGTCCAGTCACTGTCATCGCCGGCGGTGTGGGTGCGGCCAGGATGCTGGCCGCACTGTTGGAGGTGATTCCACCGGAGCAGGTGACGGCGGTGGCCAACGTGGGCGACGACTTGGAACTCCACGGCCTGCACATAAGCCCCGACCTGGACACCATCACCTACACGTTGGCCGGACAGATCAACCCTGAGACCGGTTGGGGCCTGGTCAACGAGAGCTGGCAGGCGATGGACACCCTGGGACGCTACGGCGGGGTGGACTGGTTCAACCTGGGCGACCGGGATCTGGGTACCCACCTGTACCGCACCCATCGGCTGGGGCAGGGAGCCACCCTGAGCCAGGTCACCGCCGAGATCACCCGGGCCTGGAAACTCGGCATCAGCCTGCTGCCGGCCACAGACGACCGGCTGCGCACCATGGTCACTTTGGCCGAGGGCTCCGAAGCCGGTTGCGAGGTGACCTTTCAGGAGTACTTCGTGCAGCGCCGCCACTCGGTGGCGGTCAGTGGAGTGCGCTTCGATGGTGCCGATCGGGCCCGGCCGGGCCCCGGCGTTCTCGATGCGATCGGACAAGCCACCCGGGTGGTGATCGCCCCATCCAATCCGCTGGTCAGCATCGACCCTGTCCTGGCCGTGCCCGGCATTCGTGCCGCCCTCGAGGCGGTACGGTCCAACACGGTGGCGGTGTCGCCCATCGTGGCCGGAGCAGCGCTGAAGGGACCCGCTGACCGGCTGCTTCGTGAGCTGGGCCACGAGGCCACCGTGGTGGGTGTCGCCCGCCTGTATGCCCCACTGGCCGCCCGGCTGGTGATCGACGAGGCCGACGCCAACCTCGCCGACCAGGTGAACGCCGAGGGCATCACGGCGGTGGTGGCGCCAACCATCATGAAGCAGCCGGGGGTGGCGGCCGCCCTGGCTCGAGTGGTGCTGGAGTGAACACCCGCCTGTCGGTGTGGGCGGTCAGCGGCATCGGAGAGGTCCGTCCCGGCGACGACCTGGCCGGGATCATTGCGACCGCCGCTCTCGCTGAGCCCGAGTGCTTGGCCGACGGCGACGTGGTGGTGGTGACCCAAAAGGTGGTCTCCAAGGCCGAGAACCGCCTGGTGGCCGTGGACCCCGACGACCCACGGGACCACAAACGCGTGGTCGAAGCCGAAACGGTACGGGCCCTGCGACGTCGAGGAGACCTGGTGATCTCTGAGACCAGGCACGGATTCATCTGCGCCAATGCCGGCGTCGACCTGTCCAACGTGGAACGCGGGTGGGCTGCGCTGTTGCCTGAGGACAGCGACCGTTCGGCCCGGCGAATTCGCGACGGCCTACGGGCCCGCGCCGGGGTCGAGGTAGCGGTGATCGTGAGTGACACGTTCGGGCGGGTCTGGCGGCGAGGCCTGACCGACGTCGCCATCGGCAGCGCCGGAATCGGCCCCATCCTCGATCACCGGGGCACCCGGGACACTCAGGGTCGGGAGCTCCAAGTGACCGAGGTGGCGGTGGTCGACGAGTTGGCCGCCACCGCCGATCTGGTGCTGGGCAAAGCCACCGGGCTTCCGGTGGCAGTCATCCGGGGCATCGATCCGAGCTGGTTTCGCCCGGGTGAGGTGAGACGGGAGATCGTACGACCCGCCAGCGAAGACCTGTTCCGCTGACCCGGACTTCTCAGCGGTTGGCGAAGTAGTCCAGCACCGCCGACGAGCCGGTGGCCAAGTCGGTCCAGGGCTTCCAACCGAGCTGCATCTCGGCCCGGCCAGCGTCGAGGGCCGAGCGGGGAACCTCACCGTCGCGCGCCGGTGCCAGCACTGCCGCCCGGTCGACGCCCGCCACCTTGGCCATGGTGGCGTACAGGTCGTTGACCGAGGTCTCGACACCGGTCCCGATGTTGATCACCAGGCCACCACCTTTGTCCGCGGCCCGTACGAAGGCGTCGACCACGTCGTCCACATACACGTAGTCGCGGGTCTGGGCGCCGTCGCCGAAGATGGTGCACGGCTCGCCTGACAACAACCGACCGGCGAAGATGGCCACCACCCCGGCTTCACCGTGGGGGTCTTGGCGGGGCCCGTAAACGTTGGCCAACGCCAAGGCCGTGAACTCGAGATCGTGAAGGACCCGGTAGGCGGCGAGGTAGTCGCCCACCACTTTCTTTGCCACCCCGTAGGGCGAGATCGGAACCTGGGGGTGAGACTCACGCACCGGAAGATCGGCCCCGTCGGGAGCGCCGTAGATGGTTCCCCCACTGGAGGCGAACACCACCTTGCGGGTACCGGCCCGGCGCGCCCCCTCCAGCACATGGAGGCTGCCGATCACATTGATCATCGCATCCAGGACCGGATCGGCCACCGACACCCGAACGTCGATCTGGGCGGCAAGATGGAAGATGATCTCGGGCTGGCGACGCTCGATCAGCTCGGCCACCGCGCCATCGCGAATGTCGAGCCGGTGGAACTGGAACTGGTGATCGGGGTTGGAGCGCGCCTCGGCCAGGTTGGCCAGCGAGCCGCTGGACAGGTCATCGATGACGTCGACCGAGTGACCCTCGGCCAGTAGGCGGTCGACAAGGGTCGATCCGATGAAGCCAGCGCCGCCGGTGACCAGGGTCTTCACGTCAGTCTCCTCCCGTGCTCAGAGTCAGGTGTTCGTCCACCCCCACGGTGCCACCGGCCACCCGCAGGTCCGAGTCGATGATCGCCCGGTCACCGATGACCGCCAGATCGTCCACCCGGGTCCGCTCTCCCACCGTGGCTCCTGGCCCGACGATGGAGCGTTCGACCACCGCACCCGACCGCACGGTCGAACCAGCCAGGAGGACCGAGCCGCGCACCTCGGCACCAGCCTCGATCGTGACCTCGGGGCCAACAACGGTGCGGGCCACCAAGGCGTCCTCGTGAACGTGGGCGTCGGGGTGGATGCCGGGCACCTTGTCTCCCCTGACGCCCCGCAACAGGTCCATCTGGGCCTGGAGGTACTTGGCCGGGGTCCCGGTGTCTATCCAGTAGGTCTGGCCGTCGAGCGCGAACAGGCAGGAGTCGGCCACCATGGCCGGGAACACCTCCCGTTCGATGGAGACCTTGCGGTCGCCGGCGATCCGATCCAGCACCGATGCCTCCAGCACGTAGGTACCGGCATTGATCAGGTCGGTCGGAGCCTCGTCGCGAGGCGGCTTCTCCACGAAGGCCTCCACTCGGCCATGTGAATCGGTGGGGACCACCCCGAATGCCGACGGGTCCTCGACACGGTGCAGAGCGATGGTTCCTTCGGCGCCGCTGGCCTCGTGGAAGTCGATCAGGGCATTGACGTCGAGGTCGGTGAGCACGTCGCCGTTGAGCACTACGAATCGCTCATTGATGCCGGCATCAAGGGCCGCGAACCGGATGGCTCCTGCGGTGTCGAGCGGTTCGGGCTCCACCGCGTAATGAACCTTCACGCCCGCACACACCCCATCGGGGTAGGTGTCCGCGAAGGCGTCGGGCCGATACCCCATGGACAACACGGCGTCATCGATACCGTGCTGCGCCAGATGCTCGAGAACCCATTCGATCATGGGCTTGTTCACGATGGGCAACATCTGCTTGGGCGTGCCGAAGGTGAGCGGTCGCAGCCGGGTGCCGAAACCACCGACCAGGACTACCGCCCTCATTCCCCGGACCCAGCGGTGGTTTCGGGGGCGACAGTGGTGTCGGGGGCGGCGGTGGTGTCCGTGGCCGCCGGGTCGGTGGAGCCATTGGGCTCGGTCGAATCGGTCACCACGGTGTCGGGGATGGAGATGTCGGTGCTGATATCGGGTACCGACATCTGCGAACCGTCCTGACCCACGTCGCTGGGGTTGGCGAGCTGAGAAACTCCGGCGGGCAGGGCTGGCACCTCACCCTTGGGTAGGAGCGCCAGCGAGAACGCCTGAAGGTCGGCCTTGAATCGAATGTTCGGGAAACCCGAACGGATGATCTGGTCGGGCTTGGGGTTGGCCGAGCCCATGGGGTCCTTCCAGTGGGCCATGGTCAGCTCGGTGGGCTTACCGGCACAGGTAGTCTCGCCGGCCTTGTAGACCTTGCCGTCGGGGGTCTTGAACCCGTCATCGGTGACCACCAGGCCAACCTGATCGAAGAACTTCCCCATGGTGGCGTTCTCGCCGGCAGCGGCCACCGAGAAGGGATGGATGTGAATGAGGGACTCGCCGGCGTGCGCGTGGATGCCCAGCAGATCGGGGCCAATGTCGGTGAACGGACCGAGCTCCTTGCCGCACACGTTCACCGCGAAGGCCGCGTGCCAGTGGTCATAAGCCGACCCGTCTGCCAGCTGGGCCCGGGGCGGAGTGGTGTTGTCAGACGAGCCGATGTTCTCGGCTCGGGCGTAGGCCACCACGCCTATACCGGCCGCGATCAACACCACGATCACCACCGGGAACAGCCAGTTGGCGCCCTTCTTGTTGGACTTTGCGCTGCTCTTGGACGCAACGCGGGCCACCTTTTTGGCCGAGGATGACGATGCCATGACGGGCCACGCTAGACGCCGGACCCCCCGCCTCCCGAGTCAACCACCGAGCTGGAGACCGTCAGTGGCGAAGCTCGTCGAACAGCGATTCATAGGCCTCGGCAACTGCGGCGGGCGACGCCCACTGCTCGACGAATCGGCGGCCGCTCTCGCCCATGGCCCGGGCTCTGGCTGGATCCTGCACCAGGCTGAGGATGGCCTTGGTGAAAGCCTCGGGGTCGTCGGGGCCCACCGCCAGACCAGCACCGGCGTTGGTCACGGTGTTGGCCACCTCGGTCCCCGGGTCGACCGAGGCCACCACCGGCCGACCGGCCGCCAGGATGGTGTAGAGCTTGGAGGGCACGCTGGAGCGGGCCAGTCCGGCCTTGAGCGGAACCACGTGGATGTCGGCAGCAGCCGCCACCTCGGGCAGGCGGGCCTTGGGAGCCATGTCGACGAATCGCACATTCGACAGGCCAGCGGCGGCACGCTCCAGGCCCGGTCGAGCCGATCCACCGCCATTGATCACGAACACCACATCGGGGTCGTCAGCCAGATGGGCGGCCGCGGCCAGCACCAGCTCCAAGGACTGCGAGAGTCCGACGTTCCCGGCGTACATCACGACGGTCTTTCCCTCGAGGCCGTGCTCGGTCCGGTAGGAGTTCTCCCGCTCGGTGGGACGGATCCAGTCAGTGTCGATGAAGTTCGGGATCACCCGAACCTTGGATGGATCGCCGGACCGGCCCCGCCTACCAGCGATCTTGGCGGCCACATTTTGCCGCAAGTCGTCGGACAGCACGGTCACGGCATCGGCTCGCAGGTAGGTCTCCCGCTCCAACCAGGACGCCACCGCTATGACCCTGGGATTGGTGATCGCCCCCAGTTCGACCGCCACATCGGGAAACACGTCCTGGATGTTGAACACGAACGGCACCCGGTGGGCACGGGCCACCGTCCACCCGGCCGCCCCGAGGGTGAGGGGAGGCGACATGGCCAGCACGGCGTCAGGCCGGCTGCGGGTGAGCAGGGCCGCCAGCCCGCTGAGCCCGGTGAACCCGGCGAATCCCAGGGCCCGGGCGGGGATGTTGCGCTTGTCGGTGGGAAACGGGTGCACCCGAGTGATCCGTCCCCAGTGGGTGTCCTCGTGGTGGACGACGGATCCCTTCCACTCGGGCTCGACCGCGTGGTGGACATACCAGGGCAACGAGGTGACCACGTGCAGACGGTGTCCCCGAGCGGCCAACTGCTCGGTGATCTGGGTCATCACCTCGCCGGTGGGCGCCAGATCAGGCGCGAAGTGGGGACACAGTACGAGCAGGTTCACTGTTGTTCATCCTCGCCCATGGAGAACGCTCGGCGGTATCCGGCCACCAGGGCCTGCGCCGTTCGTTCCCAGGTGAACGACGCTGCCCGGGTGCGCCCGGCGACCGCCATTCGTTCCTGCTCGGTGGGGTCGTCGATCACCGCGGCCAGAGCGTCAGCCCAGGCCGTGATGTCACCCGGAGACACCAGACGACCACCGTCACCCACCACCCAGGGCAGGGCGGTCGTATCGGAGGCCACCAGTGGCCGCCCGACAGCCATGGCCTCGAGGGCGGGAGCCCCGAAGCCTTCGAACCGACTCGGGACCGCCACTACGGTGGCCATCGCGTACAACGCGCTGAGGTCAGGCCACGGTACCCGCCCGGTCCGCCGGACCTGTGCTCCCACTCCCGAGGCGCGGATGGTCGCCGCCAACTCGGCTTCCAGCGGACCCGGGCCGCCGGCCAGAACCAGGGTCACGTCAGGCCGAGACGGGGCCAACTGAGCGAAGGCCGCCACCAAAGTGGCATGGTCCTTGTGGCGGTAGGGAATGGCCGGATAGAGGATCGTCCGCTCACCGAGCCGGTACCGGGCCCGTACCTCGTCGAGCTGTGACGGCTCCGGCAACGGGGAAGGCTCCACCCCGTGGGGCACGGTCATCACCTGGCTAGCGGGGACTCCCAGCAGATCCACCACCGAGGCCGAGGCGGGCTCACTGGGGGTGAACACCAGACGAGCTCGTCGAGCTGAGCGCGGCAGCATGGTCCCAAGCCAGTGACGCTTGACCGGCGAGAAGTTCTCAGGCATCACCAACGGTTGGAGGTCGTGGATGGTCAGCACGGCCGGCGTTCGGGCCACCAACGGACCGGGAGGCACCACTCCCCCGGCGTGATGCACCAGGTCGATCCCGTAATGGGCCAGCGCCCGTGGCAGCCAGGTGGACTCACGCGCCACCCGTTCGGCCTTGCGGTGACCGTCGGTGTCGGCGGCCACCACCGGGAACCGCTCAGCCACCTCGGGATGAGCATCGGCGAACTGTCCCAGAGCGAAGATGGTCACCCGCAGGTCGGGGTCGCCGCTTTCAGCCAGAGCCAGCAGGGCCCGGGTGGTGTACTCCTCGCTACCGCCCACCACGCCCGGCACCAACCACAACAGGTTCACCCCCACATGAAAAGTGCTCACGGGATCACCTCGGCGTAGGCGGCGGCGGTGAGTCGGGCGGTGTGGTCCCAGGTGAACCGGGCGGCACGCTCGCGCCCCGCGACCCGCATCTGGTCGGCACGAGTCGGATCGTCGAGCACTGAGGCCAGCGCCGAGGTGATGGCCTCAGTGTCGAGTGGGTCCACCAACAGGCCAGCGTCACCGGCCACTTCAGCGGTGGCAGTTCCGGCCGAGGTGACCACTGGGGCTCCGTGGGCCATGGCGTCCAGAACCGGCATACCGAAACCCTCGCGCAGGCTCGGGAAGCAGAAGACACCGGCCCCGGCGTAGAGCGGCAACAGGTCCCTGGGGGGCAGAAAGCCCAGCCGATGTACTCCGACTCCGGATCCGTCCAGCACACCTAAACGTTGGTCGAGGTCCTCGTTCCAGCCGTCGGGTCCCACGATCACCAGGTCGAGCTCGCGGTCGGCCAGGCCTGCCACCGCGTCGATGACCCCACCCAGGTTCTTACGGGGTTCAACGGTGCCCACGAACAGTACGTAGGGGCGCGTCAGACCGAACCGATCCCGAACCGTCTCAACCTCACTGGACGACACCGGTCGAGGGTCAACTCCCCACGGCACGATCCGCAAACGTTCGGGGTCGAACCCTGCGGCCCGGCATTCAGCCGCGGTGGCCTCCGATGGCACCAGCACCAACCGGGCGTGGCGCCGAGCCAGTTCGGTGCCCCGCCGGAAGAACCGGTTGCCGTGGCGGGTCACCAGCGAGGGGTCAGCCAGGAAGGCGAGGTCGTGGATGGTCATGACCAGCGGAGCTCGGGTGGGCGGTACCGCAACCGCGGTGGCGTGGACCACGTCCACCGGCCCGGTCGCCCGCTCGATCGCTGGCCACCGAAGACCGTGCCACGCCTCGTACAGCGCCAGCCGGGGCAGTGGGAGTTGTACGACATCGACCGGCGGGTTGAACGGCTCCGCTGGCTGGGCACCGTGGCGGGCTGCCACGCCGATCACCTCGACATCGGTTCTTCGGGCCAGAGCGGCGACCGTTCCCAGGATCGACGTGGCCGTCCCTCCGGGGACCCGGTGCCAACATTGCTCGAGGGTGACAGCCACCCGACGCCGATGTTCCACCTCGTGATTCTGCCCCCACACTCCCGTCAAGTCCTCAACACCGTCTCGGGGCTGCCGACCCAAGAGTGATGGCGAAGTCGTCGCCGCTGGGAGAGCTTCGCCGGCAGGTTCGTAGCGTGGGTTGGTCGCCCTATGACGGGCCGAACCCTCGCGCTCTGGAACGTCTCTTCATCCAGAGATACGTGGTGGTGGTGGCCCTGGCCGTGGCTGCCGTGATCATTCCCGATGTTCCGGTAGCCACCGCCGTAGCGGCGGCCGCTGTTGGCACGTTGCTCAACGTCAGCGCCCACGTCGTGACCCGCCGACGGGGTCGGATCCCGGTATGGATGTACGCCGCCGACCTGACAGCCTGTCTGGGCTTCCCGTTGGCATTCCCGGTGACCTTCGTCCCGTCGGCCTTCATGGCCCTGGTGGGGATCGGAATGGCCGCCACTCTCAACGGCATCGCCCTGGCCGCCACGTTGGGCATCGCCGCCACCGTGGGGCTGGGTGCGGTCCAACTGGTGATCAACGTTGACGGAGGTGAAGTCACTGTCATCGGACTCGGCGCCACCGCTTTCGTGATCACCGAGGCCATCGGGCGCCTGGGAGCCGACCAGCTGGTACTGCGCCAGCACCTGAACGAAGTCATCGACGGACTCGATGCCGCCCTGTGGGTGCGATCGATGCCCGAAGGGACGATCACGTTCGTCAACCAGCGGGCGGTCACCATGCTCGGGTGGAGCGAAGAGCAGTGGTTGGAGCCCGGTTTCTGGGCCAGCCGAGTTCACCCCGACGATCTGGAGATGGCTGAAGGCATTCTCGACCGTGCCGCGGGGCTGGGGATCGACGTCGACCTCACCTATCGGTTCCGCAATGCCGCCGGCCACTGGGTCCACCTGCACGACCGGGTTACCGCCGACCTCGACGACCGGGGGCAGACCGTCGCGCTGCGAGGCCTGAGCCTGGATGTGTCCGAGCGATTCCGAATCGAGCAGCGAGTCAACCAGTACGCCGACATCGTCGACCGAATCGACCTGGCCCTGCTGGTACTCAGGCTCGAGGAGGGCCCCGACGGAGTACTGATCATGGACGGCGCCAACGCTGCCGCCAGCCGACTGGTGCACCGCGACCTGCACCCGCTCATCGGTGGAACCATCGAAGACGCCTTCCCCGCTCTGGCCGGGTCACGCCTGCGAAACCGACTGGCCCTGGTGATCGAGCGGGGTGTTCCCCTACGGGTCGACGATCTGCTGGTCCGCCCCACCCGCGGCGCCCCCCGGGTGGTGACCCTGCGGGCGTTCCCGCTCACGGGCAGGGCAGTGGGGGTCTCGCTCCAGGACGTGACCGAAGCAGTGGAGGCGTCCGAAGCATTGCGCCGCCAGGCCCTCTACGACAGCCTCACCGGCCTGCCCAACCGTCGCCTGCTCGACGAAGAGCTCCACCGTCGAATCGGACAGGGTTCCCTGCCCGGCGAGAACGTCGCCCTGTTGGTGATGGACCTGGACCAGTTCAAAGAGGTCAACGATGCTCTGGGCCATCACGTGGGTGATCAGCTCCTTCGCAGCATCGGAGACCGACTGACCGCCGAACTGAGTGACTCCCTGGTGGCCCGGCTGGGCGGCGACGAGTTCGCCGTGGTCCTCGCCGGGCTTGTCAACGAGGTCGATGCCCGTCGCGTGGCCGACCGCATCAGAGAGACCCTGTCCGAACCGTTCATCCTCGACGACGTGCGGCTCCAGTCCAACGCCAGCATCGGGATCGCCCTGTACCCCGAGCAGGCCCGCGACGTGGCCACGCTCATCCAGCGGGCCGATGTGGCGATGTACATGGCCAAGCGGGCCGGAGCCGGCGTGGCGGTCTACGCCGCCGAGCACGACCGATCCAGCGTCGAGCGGCTGACCCTGATCGGTGATCTCCCCGGTGCCGCCGAGAGCGGACAGTTCGTGCTCCACTACCAGCCGTGCGTGGCCCTGCGTACCGGCCGACCGGTTCGGGTCGAGGCGCTGATCCGCTGGCAGCACCCTCGCCTCGGACTGCTCGGTCCCGACCAGTTCGTCGAGTTGGCCGAACTCTCCGGCGCCATTCAACCCATGACCCGATGGGTTGTGGGCGAAGGGTTGGCCGCCCTGCGCCACTGGCGCAACCACGGCTATGAGATCGGCCTGGCGGTGAACCTGTCGGTGCGCAACCTCTATGACCCCGACCTGGTCAGCTACCTCGAGACCGCCCTGGAGACCCACGACATCCCGCCGGGCGATCTGGTGCTGGAGCTCACCGAGACCGAACTCATGGATGATCCATCCCTGGCTCAGGAGGTCTTCGCCGCCCTCGGTGCTCTGGGGGTCAACACCTCGATCGACGATTTCGGAACCGGCTACTCGTCGCTCACCTACCTACGAGACCTGCCCCTCCAGGAGATCAAGATCGACAAGTCGTTCGTGGCCGAGATGCATCGCCGCAGCGACGAGTTCACCATCGTGCGCTCGATGATCGACCTGGGTCACAACCTGGGCCTGGAGGTGGTGGCCGAGGGGGTGGAACACGCCGACGACCTGCAACTCCTGCGCCGTCTCGGCTGTGACCTGGGTCAGGGCTACCACTTCAGTCGGCCGTTGCCCTCCGATGAGTTGCTGGCCTGGCTGGAACACCATCACAGCCAGGCCGCGGTGGACTGACGTTCCGTCAGGTAGGTCCACCTCCAGAGGCGTCGGTACCATCTGGCGCCATGACCGCACCCGATCTCGCCGCCGCCGCAACCGTCATCGACCTGGCCTCGGGGGTGGTCGATTCGGCCGCCCGAACCCTGGCAGCCGCCGGATCGCTCGACGACCACCAGGTGATCGCCTACGACCTGGCCCACGCCGCGGCCGCGGTGGCCACCGCCCGGGGTCTGTTGGAGTACGGCGCCAAGGGAGACCTCGAGGGCCGCATCACCTGTGCCTTCGTGGCCGACGCCGTGGCCGAGCTGGTGGGCAAGGTGTTCGGACGCGAAGCCGACTGGGGGGTGGAGGCCGGTGCCCTGGACGCCACCCGCGACTTCCTGGCCACCTACCGGGCCCCCGAGTTCCTGGCGGGCATCACCGACCCCGGACCCCGCCACCTCGATGCCGATTTCGAACTGGTGCAGGACACGTTCCGCCGCTTCGCGGACGAGAA
Source organism: Actinomycetota bacterium (assembly GCA_963169755.1). Taxonomy (GTDB): domain Bacteria; phylum Actinomycetota; class Acidimicrobiia; order Acidimicrobiales; family Iamiaceae; genus Aquihabitans. The sequence goes on from CAUJFC010000251.1 coordinate 15,245, forward strand.
GCTCAAGCCCATCGCCGAGCACATCCACCGCACCAACGGCGACATCCCCGAGGACATCATCGAGGGTCTGGCCGAGATGGGGGCCTTCGGCCTCTCGATCCCCGCCGAGTACGGCGGCTACGGCGAAGGCGGCGAAGGCGAGTACATCGGCATGGTGGTGGCCACCGAAGAGCTGTCCCGGGGTTCGCTGTGCGCCGGTGGTTCGCTCATCACCCGGCCCGAGATCCTGGCCCGCGCTCTCATGGCCGGCGGCACCGAAGAGCAAAAGCACGAGTGGCTGCCCAAGTTGGCCACCACCGAGGTCATGAACGCGGTGGCGGTGACCGAACCCGACTTCGGCTCGGACGTGGCGGGCGTGACCGTCTCGGCCACGCCCACCGAGGGCGGTTGGCTCATCAACGGTGTCAAGACCTGGTGCACCCTGGGGGCCCGGGCCGACGTACTGCTGCTACTGGCCCGCACCGACCCCGACAAGTCGCTCGGCCACCGGGGCCTGTCGATGTTCATCGCCCCCAAGGAACGGGGTGACAGTCACGGTTTCGAACTGGTGCAGAAGGCCGAGGGCGGCGCCCCCGGCGGCGGCAAGATGGAAGGCCGCCCCATCGACACCATCGGCTACCGCGGCATGCACTCCTACGAGTTGGCTCTCGACAACTGGTTCGTACCGGCCGAGAACCTGATCGGCCTCGAGGGTGGTATGGGCAAAGGCTTCTACTACCAGATGGCCGGCTTCGAGAACGGCCGCCTACAGACCGCCGCCCGGGCGCTGGGAGTGATGCAGGCCGCCTACGAGGCCGCCCGCCAGTACGCCGAGGATCGTAAGGTGTTCGGCAAGGCGGTGGGCGACTACCAGCTCACCCAGGCCAAGCTGGGCCGTATGGCGGTGATCATCCAGGCCAGCCGCCAGTTCTCCTACGTGGTGGCCCGACTGATGGCCAAGGGCGAGGGATCGGCCGAGGCCTCGATGATCAAGGCCTACGTGTGCAAGGCGGCCGAGTGGGTCACCCGCGAGGCCATGCAGATCCACGGTGGCATGGGCTACGCCGAGGAGTACGACGTGAGCCGCTACTTCGTGGACGCCCGGGTGCTGAGCATCTTCGAGGGCGCCGATGAGACCCTCTGCCTGAAGGTGATCGCCCGCCGCTTGGTGGCCGACGCCCAGGGCTGACCCCGCCGAGGTCGGTCAGCGAAGGCTCCAGGTGAGCCCGACGCCATCCCGCAGTGACCTGACCCGTCGGGTGGCCTCCTCGGCCCACCCCGGGTCACGGTCACGCACCCCCACCGCCCAGGCGGTGACCCACAGCTCGTAGGCCGACCGGTAGGTGTCGAAGCCCGCCCAGCCGCGGGGGTCGGCACCGAAACCGGCCAGGAACCGCTCTGCTTCCTCGGGCCGAGCCCCGTAGCGGACCACGCGCACCACTGCCGGGGCGGCGTCGTATGACGCTCCCCCCCACCCGGCCAGTTCCAGGTCGGTCAGCAGCGCCCCGTGGGGTCCGTCAACCACGTTGGCGGGGTGCAGATCTCCGTGCACCACCGACCAACCGGCAGGGTCATCGGCCTGAGCGGCCGCGAACGGACCCGACAACGCCGCTGCCCGGTGCCGAACGAAGCCGGCTTCGGGATCATCGACAGGCAGGTGGGCCACCGCCGCCACCGATGCCCCCAGCGGGTCGAAGGCAGCCAGCTCCGGCGCTCCTCCCCCGACGGTGTTGACCTGGCGGGTGTGCTCCCGCAGGGTGCGGGCCAGCCGCCCCAGGTCCTCGGAGTCGGTGGAAGGACCAGGAGGGATCCACTCCCAGGCAGTCACGATGTGGTCGCCCACCGTCCAGGGCTGTCGGTCGCCGTCGACCAGGGGTGTGACCGGAACCGCCACCCCTTCGAGATGGCGGGCCACCGCCACCTCACGCTCGGCCACCGCCCGATCGGTGGGGGTGTCGGGCCGCACCCGTATCAGGCTGGACCCCACCCGCACCACCAGAGCGGCCCCGTCCCGGATCACCTCGACCGAGGAGGTCGACCGCTGGGCCTGGCCCACCAGACGGGCCCCGACCCGACGGGCCACCGTCAGCCGGGGGTCGTCGGGGCGCAGCATCGGTCAGACGGTCACAGCACTGCTGATCACAGCGGGGGTAGTGCCTGCTGCTCGTCCATCATCTGGGCCATGAACATCTTGATGAACTCATCGGCCTCGTCGTTCATACCACCGGCCACTCCGCCGTAGACCGCACCGGAGGTCGCCGGTTCGTGCCCCTTCTCCTTGGCGTAGGCCACCGCTTCGGCCAGGTCGGTCACGAAGGCCTCGACCACACCGGGCTGGGTCTGGGGACGGGTGACGGCCATGTGCAAGGCGTTGGGGTACTGCTGGCCGTTGAATCGCCAGCCCTTGGGCCGCATGTGGTCGTTCACGTGGTAGATGTCGAAGTCGTCGCTGGTGAAGCTGAACAAGAAGCTGGGGTTGCCCAGGATCCGCAGTTCGGGGTGGCTCGCCACTGCCGCCTGCATGGCCTTGGAGGTGTCGAAGATCTCTTTGGCATAGGCCCGGTAGCCCTCCTTGCCGAGCTGCACCATGGCGGCCCAGGTGGCGGCCAGCAGACCGCCCGAGCGGGACCCGTCCATGCCGGGTGAGCAGTACTTGCCCCCGGTCCAGTCGGTCAGGAAGAAGTACTGCGAGTTGCGCCACGACTTGTCGCGGAACAGCACGGTGGAGGTGCCCTTGAAGGCGTAGCCGTACTTGTGGGTGTCGGCCGAGATGCTGGTCACACCGGGCAGACGGAAGTCGAACACCGGGATGTCGTGGCCCAGTTCCTGGCCGAAGGGCAGGATGAAGCCGCCCAGGCATCCGTCGACGTGAAGGGCCACGCCGGTTTCCACCGCCAGGTCCGACAGTTCGGCAATGGGGTCGATGGTGCCGTAGCCGTAGTTGCAGGCCGAACCCATCATGCCGATGGTCTGGTCATCGATGTTGGCCCGCATCCACTCCACGTCGGCCTGGGTGGTCACCGGGTCTACCGGGGCCCTACGCAACTCGATGCCGAACAGGTGGCAGGCCTTGTCGAAGGCGGGGTGACCGGTCTCGGGCTTGATGAAGTTGGGGCGGGTCACCCCACGGTCCTGGGCGGCCTTCTCGCGGAAGGCCAGCAGGGCGTGGGTGATCGAACCGGTGCCTCCGCTGGTGACCAGTCCGGCCGGTTCACCGTCGGTCACCGCCCCGGCGTTGAACAGGTCGAGGGCCATGGCCAGCACCTCACCCTCGTAGCGGGTGGCGCTGGGGCAGATGTCGCGCTGGAGGATGTTCACGTGGGCGTAGAGCCCGAACACCTGGTTCATGAAGGCGTAATGGTCGTGATCGCCGCAGTACATGGTTCCCGAGACCCGGCCGTTCTCCCACGACTGGTCCTCTTCCTTGGCGAGTTGGGCCATCTCCGCCAGCACTTCGGCCCGGTCGCGACCCTTCTCAGGGAAGGTGCGGTTCACCGGGAAGCGCTCGCTGTAGGGGTAGCTGCTCATGGGCGCGTCCTTCCGCCGCCAAAACCGAGTTATCGCTCGAAAGTCTACCAGTCAGCTTCCCGGGCCGGGCCAGCTCAACAGCCCCCCGTCAGTACCAACCGGCAGGGCCAGCACCGAACTCTGGGCCGATACCAACAGTCCGTGGGGGCTCAGGGCGCCGACCCCCACCGACAGGGTGCCGGGCCCCTCACCGATCACCCATCGGCGGGCCTCACCCAGGGTACCCGTGGCCAGGTCAACCTTCTGGAGCGACACCGAATAGTCATCGCCGTTGAAGGTGACCAGGTCTGCTCCCGCCGCGGTGAACTCCAATCGAGCCAGCGGAGATCCCGAGAACAGGGCATCAGAGGTGGAACTGCGGTCGCTGAAGGGCTTGGCACCGTCGGGCATCGAGGTCTGCCAGAGGGGCTGACCGCTCGACAGGTTCCAGGCCGCCAGGCCGCCCCGGGTGGTACCGCGGGTGGTGGTGGTCTCAGCCAGCAGAACGTCGGCCGACACCCCGACGGGTACCACCGCCAGATCCGTGGGCGTCACCAACCGGTTGGCGGCACCATCGGCCAGGTTCACCGACGCCAGAGCACCGTCGGTGGTGGGCGCGATCAACCGGTCGGCAGTGACCAACATGTCGTCTCCGTCCAGAGAGCCGCCGTCACTGACCTGAACGGTCCACTTGATCTGGCCGGTGGAACCGTCCCAGCGCACCAGGCAGGTTTCGATCGACGACACCATCGCCACCAGATCGGGTCCACCGGGAATCACCGCCAGGTGGTCGGCGAAGTTCATGGTGCGCGGGAACCCGCTCTGGTCGGGGACGCAACTGGGAACCAGTGCCGAACGCTGAGCACCAGATACCGGATCGAGCACCGTCACCATTTGCTGGCCGGGCTTGGCCGGATCCTCGTCTGAGATCACCACCCCGGCCGCCGAAACCAACACGTCGGATGCCGCTGAGGCCAGTCGACGGGTCCAGCGAGGTTCCGGCGACCCGGCCCCAAAGCCCAGGACCTGGTCGTCGACGGTGTGCACCACCAGGGTGTCACCCAGTACCACGAAGCAGGTCTCACACCCGGGGGTGACCTTGTCGGGCAACGCCGCCGTCCACACCGTCGCCCCGGTCTGAAGGTTCACCGCCTTCAGGTCGTCACCCACCGCCATCATCAACCGGTCGCCCAACTGGGCCAGGGGGGCGTCGTAGACCGACTCGGGAAAGGCGTCGGTGGTCCACTTGGGGTCGGGTCGCTCCGCCGAGCCCACCAGCTCCAGCCGTACTGCCATGCGCGAGTTGGACCCGGAGTCGTAGGCCACCGCCACCACTTCCGCGCTTCGGGCGGCACCGTCGGTCTGGTGCCCCCCGCTGCCGGTGGGGTCGATGGCCACGACCCTGCCGGTCAGGGTGAGCCGGGAGTTGTCGACGGTCAAGGCTCGGTCCATGGTGTCCTTGACACTCTTGGAGACCGACGAAACCATTACCACCACCCCGGCCACGATCGCTCCGATCAGCAAGAACACGCCCAGCACGCAGCCCTTGCCGCTGCCGGTGGAGACCTTGGGGGTTCGGGCCACCGTGACGGTGATGTCGGGCGTCCAGGTGGCGAACGGTTCACCCGGCCCCGGGGCCGGTGTGGGTTCGGTGACCGGCTCAGGCCGTTCCTTGATGCGGTGGTTGCGACCGCACGACATGCAGGTCGAATAGCCGTCGGTGTCGGGCAGGGGCAGCATGGCCCCGCACGACTCGCACAGAAGATCCTCAGCCACCGCTCAGTAGCCGCCCGCCAACTTGCGGTGGTCCCACGAGACCACCTTCTCGGCGTGGATCCGCACTCCCACCCGTTTGCGGACCATGAACTCAGCGGCCCCGTCGAGATCCTCGGGTGCCAGGTCGTGGTAGCGGGTCAACACGGCGCGTGCCACGTCCATGATCGTCTCGTGGTCCTCGATGATCTCGGCCCGGCCCACCAGCTCGACGCCTCGCAGGTTCTCGTACTGATCGCCGTCTTCCACCAACACCGTGATTCGGGAGTCACGGCGCAGGTTCTGGACCTTCTGTGACTTCTCGAAAGTCTCGAACGCCAGGTCACCGTCGATGAACCCGTACCACATGGCCACCAGATGGATGGTGCCGTCATGGTTGAAAGTGGCCACGTTCAGGGTGTGTCGACCCTGGAGGAACTCGGTCACCTCATCAGGTGACATTCGGATCTGGTCGCGTCGGCTCATGGCGCGAAACTACGCCGCGCCGGCGCCCCGCCGGGTCCGAATCGCCCTGTCGGCGGCCGAAGATGCCACCGGCGACCGACTCAGGCCGGGGTGTCGGTGCTCGAACCGTTCGAGTTGTCGGCCTTGGCGCCCTCGTCCATCCCCTGCTTGAACTCCTTCTGCGCCTGGCCCAGTGACCGGGCGAGCTTGGGGAGTTGGCTGCTGCCGAACAGCAGGAGAACGACGACGAGCACCACAATCCATTCAGGACCCATGCGGTCGAGGCTACCGGACCCCGGCTCCATGATCACGGTCAACCGTGCCGCAGCGACTGACCTGTCAATCTGGGTCGATGCTGGAATGTGTCGTGAACATCAGCGAGGGGGCCGAAGGGCCGGTGCTTGCGGCGATCTGCAAGGCCGCCGGAGCAGACCTGCTCGATGTTCACCGCGACGTTCACCACAACCGGGCGGTGTTGACCATGGTGGGCGAAGAGGCTCCGCGGGCCGTCACCTCAGCGGCTGTGAGGACGCTCGATCTCCGAACCCATCAGGGGGTACACCCACGGATCGGCGTGGTCGACGTGGTTCCATTCGTTCCCCTCGGCACCAGCACCATGGCCGACGCGGTGGAGGCCCGCGACCGGTTCTGCCGATGGGCGGCTGACACCCTCGATCTACCGTGTTTCGCGTACGGCCCCGAACGGCCGCTTCCCGAGATACGCCAGCGGGCGTTCAACGAGCTGGCACCCACCACCGGCCCAACTGGCCCGCACCCCACCGCTGGGGCGGTTGCCGTGGGAGCCCGGCCGCCGCTGGTGGCCTACAACGTGTGGCTGGACGATGACGACTTGGATCTGGCTCGGCGGGTCGCTCGCCAGATCCGTGGCCCGCAGCTACGGGCGCTGGGGCTTCAGGTGGGTGACCGAGTCCAGGTGTCGATGAACCTCGTCGCACCAGAGTCGCTGGGGGCGGCGCGCGCCCCCCCGATGGTGGCCGCGCTGGCCCCGGTGGCGGGATGTGCCCTGGCGGGCCTGATCCCCAAATCGGTGCTCCACGCCATCGATCCGTCTCGCTGGAAGGACCTCGACTTGGACGAGGACCGCACCATAGAGGCGCGGCTCGACCGTCGAAGCAAGGTACTTGAGTCGTGAGGTGAGTCAGGCGCCGACGCCGTCGGCCGCCTCACCCTCCAAGGCGGCTCGACGGGCCGACGAGCGTTGCCGGCGGATCCGCCGCCGCTCCCGCTCTGACAATCCACCCCAGATACCGAACTTCTCGCCGTTGGCAAGGGCGTACTCGAGGCAGTCCTGGCGCACCACACAACCACGGCACACCTCTTTGGCCTCCCGAGTGCTGGCCCCCCGCTCGGGGAAGAACAGATCGGGGTCCACCCCCAGACAGTTGGCCAGATCTTGCCAACCCCGGGTCTCGATCTCTTCAGATGTTTTCTGCATTGAGTTCCCCTGGGTCGTTCCGGGCGGTCGGGCCGCACGTACGATCAGACACCTGCTCGAGTGGTCTGCCCACCGGTGGGCCGGCGGCCAATACCACGTTTGGAATTACAATGGTGTGATTGTCGTCGTTGCGGGCCGATTGTGCAAGCGGAAGTTGTGACGCCCGCCTCACCCACCCGACGACCCGGCTCCCGCAACCCCTCGCCTGCCAGACTTCTGGCCTCGCCAGATCAACCGGGAGAGGGTGGACGTGAGCCGAGACGAACAGACCTGGGAGGCGTGGGAACCCCACGAAACAGCCGACGCTCACTATGCCTTGTTCGCCAAGGATCGGCGGGTGGTAGTGGACGACGGGACCCCGATCGCCTACGCCTTCCGCAACCAGGGCGGAAAGAAGGTCCCGGTGCTGTTCGCCAACGGGTGGAGCTGCTCGGACGCCTACTGGGCCGGCCTGGTACCGGCCCTCGAGGATCAGGGACATCCATGTCTGATCCCCGACACCCGAGGCCACGGCCGTTCCGGCCTTCCCCGCCCCGCCGGCCGGGGAGCCCGCAATCTCACCGTCGATGACGTGTCCATGCCTCGAATCGCCCGTGACCTGCTGGCCGTGCTCGACGATGCCGGAGTGGAGCGGGCACTGGTGGTGGGGCACTCGATGGGGGTCCAGACCACCCTGGAGGCCTACCGGGCGGGAGCAGACCGGGTGGCGGGCATGATCCTGATCGCAGGGACGGCCGAGAACCCCACCCGGTCCTTCTACGGTCAGAGCATCGGCCACCACGCCTTCCCGGTGGGAGCGGCCATCGTGCGCAACGTTCCCGAGGTCCTGTCACCGATCTGGCAGATCATCGGACCAGCCGGGCCCGGCCACTTTGCGGCCCGCGTCGCCCGAGCGGCCGGGCCCAAGACCCGCCCGTCGGACCTTCACCCCTACCTGCTGCATCTGCGCAGCACCGACCCGGCCGTGTTGGTACTGACCGCCAGCGCTATGCGGGAACACTCGGCTGTCGACCTGCTACCCAGCGTCGCCTCACCCACCCTGGTTCTGGCAGCCGGAGCCGACGTCTTCACGCCGGCCCGTTGCTCAGAGGCCATTCACCACGGAATCGCCGACAGCGAGTTGATCACCTTCCCACGGGCTGGCCACACCCTGCCGGTGGAAGAACCCGAAGCCATCGCCCGGGCCATCGAGTATTTCGTGGCCCGGCGGATCAACCCTCCATCTCGGCGGCGCAGCGCGACCCGGTCCACCAAGACGAGCCGCTGACCCCGACCCAACGACGCAATAGGACTCAGCCCACCCGGCGGGTGGACTGGCGACGGCTATCGAGAAAATCCACCAGCACGTAGTCACCGAGATTCTCGGGGGTGGTGAAGAAGGCACGCCCACGGTTGAGCTCGGTCAGTCGTTCCACGAACCCTCGCAGGGCCGGAGACGGGTCGAGCATGAAGGTGTTGATCCGGATCCCCTCCCGGGTGGCGCGGGCCACCTCGGCCAGGGTGGCGTCGACGGTGGCCCGCACCGGTGGGTAGTGGAACTCGGGGTCTCCCCGTTCGTTCAGATGGGCGGTGGGCTCGCCGTCGGTGATCATGATGATCTGTCTGTCACCGTGCTCACGGGCCAGCAGACGCCGAGCCAGCATGAAACCGTGCTGCATGTTGGTGCCGTACACGTAGTCCCATGACACCTCGGGCAGTTCCCGAGGTTCGATCATGCGGGCCACCTCGCTGAAGCCGACCATCCCCAGGTAGTCGCGGGGGAAGCGGCTGGTGATCAGAGCGTGCAGCGCCATGGCCACCTTCTTGGCGGGCAGGAAGTTGTCGCGCATGGGCATGGACAACGACAGGTCGATCATGACCACGGTGGCGGTTCGGGTGACCTGCTCGGTGCGGGCCACCTCGAAGTCCTCGGGTGACAAACTCACCGGAGTACCCGTCCCACCGCGGGCCAGGGCATTGCGGATCGTCCGTTCGATGTCCAGGTTGAACGGGTCACCGAACTCGTAGGGCTTGGAGTCGGCGGCGCGCTCGTGGCCCACTCCGACCCGGATCGTCTGGTGCTGCCCGAAGGCGTCGCGGGCCAGCTTCGAGAACAGGTCGCGTAGAGCATGACGCCCCACCTGCCGGAGGCCTTCGGCCGTCAGCTCGTAGCGACCTTCACGGTTGTCGATCAGGCCCGCCTCGCTCAACAGGCGACCGACCTCGGCCAGTCGTTCCAGGCTCTCGGCGGCGTCGGCCCCCAGCAGGTCACGGGCCCGATCGAGGTCGACTTCGGCCAGGGCCCCCGGGTTGGCGGCACCCCGCAGGAGCGCCTCGATCTGGTCCAGGTCGCCCAGTTCTCCCAGCACCTCCATGGCATCGGAGAACCCCAGGGGGTCGAGGCCGTCGAAGTCGTAGCGTCGGTTCCAGCCGAGGTTGGGGAACTCGCGCTGGAGGTTGGCCGACAGCTGGTCCATCTGCCAGCTCAGATCCAGGTCGTCCAGCAGAGCGCGGGCCAGGCCGTCGAGCTCGGCCCGCTGGTCGGCTGACAGCGAGTTGAGCATGGCCGACATGGCCGCCATCCGGTGGGCCATGACCTCGAGCAGCTCGTCGAGGTTGGCGGGGTTCTCGGGGAAGAAGTCACCGAACTCGTTCATGAACCCGGCGAAATCGGGCGCACGACCGGCGGCCCGCTCCTCGAACATGGCATTGAGAGCCGCCAGCATGTCCTTGGTGCGAGCCATCGCCTCGGGTGACGGGTTGCTCATGGCCCCGGCCGTCTGACTGAACCAACGCTGCGCTAGTTGCTCACGCATTGCATCGAGCAGCCCGTCGAACTTCTCGCGCGCCTCCTCGGAAGCGAACTGGTGGTTCTGAAGGCCCCGAACCGTTCCCACCAGGTCTGGCGGCAGGAGATCGAGGTCCATCAGCCGCCGTTCACGATCGGCGGGGTCCAGGTCATCGGCGGCGTTCAGAGCCGAGCGCTCGGTGTCGATCACCTCGCGCAACTGATCAGCGAGTTCCTCATAGACCCCGCCCAGGTTGTGGGCCGCCAGTCGCTCACGACGGCGCTCGCGCAGACGCTCCATGAGGTCCCTGATGCCCTGAACCCGCTCGCCGTTTCGATCAGCGAAGCCGGAGTGCATCATTCGGCGAAGAGCGGCCGCCAGGTCTCCGTGATAGAGGAGGTCGTCGTTGATCTCGGCCAGGACGGAGTCGGCATCCAGGTCGAAGGTGACCTGGGTTCCATCCCAGCGGGAGTAGCGGACGTGCGAACGCCGAGCGGCCACCGGGCCAGGCTAGGGATCAGATCGCGGTGGCGCACCCGTTCATGCCCGGGGCAGAAACGCACCAGCCACCGCGATGCCGTCGTCAACTGTGGCGGCCACTACGGCACGAATCTCGGCCACATACTGCGACCGGTCCTCGCCTTCGGTCAGCGCGGCGGGAACGTCGACCACCATGTACCGACGCCCGGGAAGGGCTTCGGCCAGGCGATGGAGGCTGAGGGCCAGTCCGTCGCTCCAGGCCACCTGGCCGTCGGGCCCGGCCATGAGTCCCTGGGGGTAGGGCGACCACGACCGGTCCGAACCCACTGCCACGGCATGGCGGTAGGTGATCCCGATCAGGTCGAACGCCTCCCGGGCGCCCGGGACCGCGACGGGTGCCCGACCCGGGACCACCAGGGTCTCCTCGGACAACAGCCGGAGCCAGGACCGCCACACGACCTCGTCCACCTCACCGGCAGCTACCTCGGCCTCGGCCAGAGGAGGAAGTCGGGGGTCGTCGCGTCGGGGGAAGACTGGCACCATCCACTGGGCGCTGCCCACCGGGAGACCACCGGAGCGGAGTCGCAGCGCCGCTTCGACCGAAGCGATGTGGACGCCTTCGAGGTGGCGGGCGAATCCGCCCCCGTCGTCGACTCGCCCGGGCGGTCGGTTTCCGTCGAGGAAGGCCCGTTTGGCCCACAGGGTCGGTTCCAGGATCGGGATCCACCCCTCGACGAGGACACCGACCAGTTCCCCGGCTGTCTCCACCCAGCGGGCCCAGTGGTAGCGGCGGGTGCGCTCGTCGGCGAATCCCCGCTGATCATGGGCGAACCAGCCCGGCAGGCTGCCTGACACCAGCAGAGCCCAGACATCCAGGCCCCGCTGGCGAACCATGGTCAGGGACGCCCGGAGATGGTCCACCGCATCAGGATCGATCCGGCCATCGGTTGGCTCGATTCGGGCCCAGTCCAGCGGAACCCGCAGCGCCGAGCAGCCCGATACCGCAAGGACATCCAGAGCCTCGGCCACCCGGCCCGAAGCCAGGTCGGCGTCGCCGGCGCCACCCGGTGTGTTGCCCAAGTCCAGCCAGGCTCCCAGATCGGAAGCGGGCGACGGCTGCTCCCAGCCCGGAACCCGCCAACCCGTACCCCACCAGGGTTGATCGGTACTCAACCGAAGAGGCGGCTGTAGTCAGCACCACGACGGAGATGGTGCCCGCCGTCGACCGCCAGGCTGACGCCGGTGATCCACGCCGACTCGGGTCCGGCCAGGAAACGCACCGCTTCGGTCACGTCGGTAACCGTGCCGGCCCGCCCAAGCGGCATGTTCTCGAGGTAATCGTCCATGAGTGGACCACCAGCGGTGATGAAGGCCATCAGTTCGTCGTCGACGATGCCGGGCTGAACGGTATTGACCCGGATCCCGTCGGCCCCCAGCTCTTCGGCGGCACAGCGGCAGGCGTGGTCGATGCCGGCCTTGGACGCCCCGTAGGCCCACAGGTGACGATGGGGGAAGGCCCCCGCCCCCGACGACACGGCCACAATCGCTCCTCCGCCGTTGATCCGCATGGGGGCGACGGCGTGTTTGATTCCCAGAACCGTGCCCATCAGGTTCAGGTCGATGGTGGCGCGCACCGCCGTCACGTCGGCGTCCTCGAACGGTCCGATGTGCAGCGAACCGCCGGCGTTGGCGATCAGGATGTCGAGCCCGCCGTCGCCGTTGGTTGCCGCGGCCACCGCCGCCGCCATCTGGTCCTCGACCGTCACATCGGCCACCACCGGACGCACCACCGCCCCCGGGGTCCGGGCTTCGATGGCGGCGGCGGCGTCAGTGAGCTTGGACCGGGTGCGGCCACAGATGGTCACGGTGGCTCCGTCGGCCGCCAGCCGACCGGCCACCGCCAGGCCGATCCCGCTGCCACCCCCGGTCACCAGGGCGTGGAGACCGGCGAGCGAACCGGAGGGACTGACCGAGGATGAGGACGTCGAGGTCACGGGCGAGAGGGTACGCGTCGGACCGCGTAGCCGCCTACGGTCGCGGGTGTGAGGAGCACGGTGCCCAACCGGCTGTGGGTGCCGGCCCTGGTCAACCTGGCACTGGCGGTGGCTTTCGTGGTGACGCTGCTGGTTCGGACGGGCGGCGACGTGTCAGTGCTGGTCCACGCCGCTCCGCCCTGGACCGACCCTGCCCGGACCCGCCCTTCGTTGACCGTCCAGCCGGCCGAGGACGGCTTCGACGGCCAGTTCTTCTACCGCCTGGGGGTGAGCCCCTGGTCCAGCGAACAGACCGTGGCCGGGGTGACTCACGACCTCCCGGCCCTTCGCAATGCCCGATGGGGATACGGGGCGCTGGCCTGGCTGGCCAGCGGAGGCGACGCCGACCTGGTGCCGTGGTCGTTGGTGGCTCTGAACCTTGTAGCGACTGCCACCCTGGGGGCGGTGGGTGGGGCCATCGCCCGCCGGTCGGGGCGCCATGCCGCATGGGGCCTGTTGTTCGGACTGTGGCCAGGTTTCGCCTACTCACTGTCCATGGACACCTCCGAGTTGATGGCGTCCACCCTGGCACTGGCGGGACTACTGGCGCTGCGGATGCGGCGATGGCCGGTGGCGACCGCACTCATGGCCGCCGCGGTGATCACCCGGGATACCGCGGTGGTGATTCCGCTGGGCGTGGCCGCCGGGGGTCTGGCCACGTCGCTGGGCCTTGCCAGCGCAACCGGCGGCGAATCCGACCAACGCCGGGCGGGTATGGCCCCGTTGATCACCGGGGGGGCCACAGTGGTGGTGTTCGGTGCCTGGCAACTGATCCAGCGGAGCCGGTTCGGGGTACTGCCGCTCACGTCGTCGGGGGACAACAACCTCAGCGCCCCCTTCGCGGGATTCATCGACGCGATCTCGGCGGCCGTTCCCCCCGACGGGTCTGAGGACGCGTTCCGCCTGGTGTGCATGGTCGGCCTGGTGGCGCTTCTGGGAGCCGCCGCCGTGGCCTGGCGGGCGACCCAGGCGGCCGATTCAGCCACCGATCGGACCGGGGAGTTGCTGGCGTGGTGCGGAGCGACCGCCGTGGTCGTGATGCTCAACGCCTATCTGTGGTCGGGCGCCACCGCCTTCATGCGGGCGACCACCGAGGCCGGAGTCCTGTCAATCCTGGCGGTGTTGGGGACCAAGGGTCGCCTGGGTCACCGCTTGGCGACCGCGGTGGGGGTCGGCCTGGCCGGGCTCTGGCTGCTGACCGCAGGAGCCCAGGTGGCCAAGCTGGGATGACTCCGAGCCCGTCTCGGGCCGGTCCGTACACTTCCGAGTCGTGCTGAACGGCCCCACCACGACCAACCACAACCGTCGCTGGCTGACGGCTGGGGCGGTGGCGGTGCTGGCGGTGTTGCCGCTGATCTGGTCGGGCCCGGGTAACGACCTCGACGTGGCCAACGTGTTCCGTTCGGGCCGGGCGATCGCTCGCCACGGCCGCTACCTGCCGAGCCGAGCCCCTGGCGCGCCGGTCCACGAGACCCTGGTGGGGTTGGCCGATGTGGTGGGCGGCCCGGTCCTGGTGAACGTGGTGTCGTTGGTGGCGGCCGCGGCCCTGCTGTACGGCCTGGACCGCCTTCTACACCGGGAGGCGGCCGGGCCCGGGGCGCGGTGGGCGGTGGCGCTGGTGGCGGTCAATCCGTGGTTCGTGATCGCCGCCACATCGGCCAGCGACCAGGTCCTGGCCCTGGCCTTGGTGGTGGCGTCGGTGCTGGCCCTGCGCTCGGATCGCCCGGTGATCGCCGGAGTGTTGGGAGCCCTGGCCATGGGGACCCGAGTCGGCTCGATCACCCTGCTGGCCGCCGCCCTGGTGGCCGAGCTGGCGATGCCGACCAGGCGCGTCCGCTCGACGCCTGGCTCCGGACCCGACGGAGAGGTCGTGACCGGGGGGTTCGAGTGGCGCCGGGTGGCGGTAGCTGCCGGGGTGGCGATGGCCTGGACCGTGGCGCTGTTCGTCCCGTCGATGGTTACGGCCGGCGGGTTGGCCTTCGCCCGCAACGACTTCTCCACCTCGTCGCCCCTGGTGCAGCTCGGCCGAGCCGGGGTGAAGGACTTGACCCTGTTGGGGGTGGTCGGATCACTGCTGGCGGTGGCGATGCTCCCCTCCGTCGTAAGTGCGCTTAGGAGGTGCGCCGATAGGTGCGCCGATAGGTGCACCGACCAGACAAGCACGGCATGGCTGAACCGAGGCGAAGCCGAGGTCAATCCAACCCGGCAGCAACGAGGGGTACACCCATCCGATCGGGTCCTCAGAAGCGGATCCACCCGGTGGCTGATGTGGTTCTCAGTGGTGGGACTGGCCTCGTCCCAGGTGCTGTTCGTGCGGTTCCCCTGGAAGCTCACCCACCTGCTGCCGACCCTGCTGTGTCTGGCGGTGGTGCTGGCCGTCACCTTCGGCCATCAAGCCCGACCCACCCTGTTGATGGCACTGGTGGCCAGCCAACTGATCTACGGAGTGGTGCAGATCGATGTGTTGAGTCCCGACCGGGCCGGGCAGGCCGCCGGGGCCACCGTCGCGCCCGGAGTGAGCTGGGGTCCGGTGGTCACCGATTGGCGGTGCCGACGGGATCATCCAGACGCCTGGCGGGGACGCCAGAAGGTGGAGGTGGAAGCCGCCTGGATCTGCTCACAGCCCTTCACCAACGACTGACGAGGGCCTCAGCGCAACCGGTAGGCGGAAGCGGTACCGAAGCGGTCGGTGTCCTTGTTGAGTCGCTTGGCCAGATGCAACCCCTCGAGCACCAACTCGACGGCGCTGGCCACCACCCCCGGCACCTGGTCCGGCCCGACCAGGTCAGCCACCACCTCACCCAGCGCCGGAATGTCCGCGGCCACCGCCACCTCGTCGCCCGCGGCCACGTTCTCGCCGGCGTCGACCACCCGCCCCTGGTCGAAGGCGGCCACAATCCCGGCCAGCCGCCCGGGGTCGATCCGGTCACGGAACACCGTGAGGATCGCCTGACTCAGCAGCCGCTCCAGCACCCGACCGCCGTCGTCGTCGAAGGTGTCCATCTCGACCTTGCCCGAGGTCGAAGCCACCAGAGCCTCGAGGTCGCTGACCCTGGGGACCACTTCGCTCTCGCCCATCCGCAACGCCCGGCGGGTGGCGTTGGCCACCAGCGTCTCGAGGTTGGACACGCTGAGGCGAACCGACACCCCCGAACGCTGATTGATATGGGGGCTCTGGCGAGCCAGGTGGGAGAAAGTGGCCACCACCTCGGTCATGAACGGGGGCACCACCACCGTGAGCCCCGACCCCGAGACCAGCTCGGCCTCCTGGTCCATGATGGCCATCTCGGTCTCGACATCTAGGGGATAGTGGGTGCGGATCTGGGCCCCGAACCGGTCCTTGAGCGGGGTGATGAGCCGACCCCTGTTGGTGTAGTCCTCGGGATTGGCCGAGGCGAACAGAACTACGTCTAGGGGTAGTCGAACCTTGAAACCCCGGATCTGAACATCGCGTTCCTCGAGCACGTTGAGGAGGCCGACCTGAATCCGCTCGGCCAGATCGGGCAACTCGTTGATGGCGAAAATCCCCCGGTTGGTGCGGGGTACCAGCCCGTAATGCAGGGTCAGTTCGTCTGACAGGTAGCGGCCCTCGGCCACCTTGATGGGATCGACCTCGCCGATCAGGTCGGCAATCGAGGTGTCGGGCGTGGCCAGCTTCTCGCCGTAACGAGAACTGCGGTGAACCCAGGTGATGGGAGTGTCGTCACCCTTGTCGGCCACCAACTCCCGGGCATGGTGGGAGACCGGATGGTAGGGGTCATCGTTGATCTCGCTACCGGCCACCACTGGCATCCACTCGTCGAGCAGATCGGTGAGCGAGCGGATCATGCGGGTCTTGGCCTGTCCGCGCTCACCCAGGAAGACCACGTCGTGACCGGCCAGAAGGGCGTTCTCGAGTTGAGGCAGTACGGTGTGCTCGTATCCCCGTACCGCCTCCACCAGCGGCTTACCGGCACGGATCCGATCAATGGCGTTGCGACGGATCTCGTCCTTGACCGGAACCGACTCCCAGCCGGAGTCGCGAAGCTGACCGAGGTTGGCGGGACGGGTCGACATGGCAGCGACGCTACCGGCCGTTACCGACCGAGACTCCCGGGTTCAGGCCGCCATCACCTGTGCTTGAACCACTGCCTCCCACAGCCAGGTCCGTACCCGGGTGGCCTCGGCGCCGGTGAGGGCATTGGCGATGATGACACCCTCGATCAGGTCGGCCACCACCGCCTGGGGAGGCCGACCCTTGACCACTACCGCCACGGTGGCTGACCCGTCAGGCCCGTGACGAACAGTGCGTTCGGCCCCCGGCACCCGGGGCGGAGACCGGAAACCGGGAACCACCAGGCCACGCCCACGGGCAGCGGTGGCCAGAGTGCGAACGGTGTCAGCGAACAGAACCGATGATGACTGCTCCATACGCAGGCATCATCCCCGGGTGGTGAGACAACGAGGCCGGGTCAGCCCACCACTTCCAGCGCGTCACCCTCGTGGACTCGCCCATGGGAGCACACCAGGGAACCGACCGCCAGGGTCAGATCCCGATCGCGACGCAAGGTCCGCAGGACATCGAGGTCGCGCTCGATTCCCCCGGGCTGGGGCCGGGTGATCATCACGCACCGACCCAGCACCTTCACCACGTCCAACTCCACCTCGCCCACTCGAACCCGGTGACCAACCAGGTGATCGACCGTCTCGCCGGAGACCACCAGGTTGGGCCGGAACCGCCGCACGTCCCAGTCGCGCAGGTCGCCCTCGGCCACCAGACTCACCTGGGTCTTGGTCGAGTCGTGGTACGACCACGACGGCCCCTCCCAGGCCACCGGATCGCTGTCGTCGTGTTCGGGGTCGCTGAGGTTCTCGTAGGTCTGAGGTTCGCCGGTGGGTGCCAGCAATGTCACCGGCCGCCCCACCCAGTCCGAGATGACGGCGTCGTCGACGGTGACGCCATGACCCGGCACATCCACCGCTGTTCCCTCCGCGGTCACCACTCCCCGCCCGAACAACAGGGCGGGATCCCGGCGGGCGGTCAGCACCACTCCGGTGGCCAGGTCTCGCAGGGCGTAGGCCCGGTCTCCATCCAGCCCTGCCGGACCGACCCACGACTCGGTGAGCCGTTCACCTTGCAGGGACTTGACCGGGTATCGCCAGATCTGGGTGACCTCCATGCCCCCATCCTGTCAGGGCTCCTATCCTCACCCGATGGCCCGCAGCGATGCCCCGCTGACCCCTCTCCAGAGCGAGACCCTGGCAGTGCTGGGGGCCACCGGGGACCGGCCCCGGTTCGCCGAAGACCTGGGTGACCGGCTGCGAGCCGACCTGGAAGGTGCCCTGGCGACGGTGGCCGCCAACCTGGCACCCGATGAGACGGTCAATGTGAACAAGCACCTGCTGAGCCAGGTCCACGGCTGTCAGGTCCGGTTCCTGGCCGACGACTCGCCGTTCGAGGTGACGGTGGCCACCGCCCGAGGAGCGGTTTCGCACAAGGCGGTGGAGTTGGGACTGCACTGGCCCCACGAGCCACATCCGTTGGACCTGGTGGACGAGGCTCTGGCCCGACTCACCGAATCCGATCACTGGATGAGCGACTTCCTCCAACGGGCCAGCGAGGCCGACCGTGCCGAACTGCGGGCCACCAGCGGCGACCGGGTGACCAAGTTCTTCGACTGCTTCCCGCCGCTCAAGAACTCATGGCGACCGGTGACCGAGAGCGCCCTGTGGGTGGAGTTGGCAAACGGCCGGGTGATCATGCGAGCAAAGGTCGATCTGACCCTGGGCTTCCCCCGGGGGTTGGAGGCCGGGCGGGTGATCATCGATCTCAAGACCGGCTCTCCCCGTCCGGTCCACCGCGACGACCTGCGGTTCTACGCACTGCTGGAAACCCTCAAGCAGGGTGTTCCGCCCCGGCTGGTGGCGTCGTTCTACCTGGACAGCGGGCGTCCCCACGCCGAGGCGGTAACCGAGGACCTGCTGTTCTCGGCCGCC
>CAUJFC010000252.1 GCA_963169755.1 Actinomycetota bacterium
AGCCTGGTGTTGTCGTCGGCTGACGAGCTCGACACCGACAAGCCGCTGGGTCGTGCTGAGCCCGCCAACCCCGGCGACATTGCCGCCCTCTTCTACACGTCGGGCACCACCGGCAAGCCCAAGGGGGCCGAGCTGACCCACCGAGGTCTCCTCGGCGGAATGCCTCTGACCACCCTGGTGCCTCGACGTACCCACCGAGATGAACTGGTGGCAGCTCTGCCGGTGGCCCACATCTTCGGCTTCACTCTGGTCATCGGGGCCGCATGTGGTGGGGTGCCCACCTACTTCTCGCAGAAGTTCAATCCGGTGAAGGTGCTCGACGCCATCGAGACCCGTCGGCCCACCATCTTCGCTGGGGTTCCCGCTATGTACCGGATGCTGCTCGAAGCCGGTGCCGAGGACCGCGACCTCAAGAGCATTCGGTTCTGGATCTCCGGCGCCGACGCCATGCCCCAGGAGCTGTCGCTCAAGTTCAAGAAGTTCGGTGCGTCGCTGCGGGTACCTTTCGTCGGGTCGGTGGGAGAGGCCACATTCGTCGAGGGTTACGGCATGGTCGAGACCGGCGGTGGTGTGGCACTGCGGTTCTCGCCTCCTCTCATTCCGGGCGGCCTGGGCGGTTCGATGGGCCTGCCCCTGCCGGGCAACAAGTTCAAGGTGGTCGACACCGATGGCAACGAGGTGCCGGTCGGTTCGGTGGGTGAGCTGTTGCTGTCAGGACCGTCGATCCTCAAGGGTTACCACGGTGCCCCCGAGGCATCTGCGGCTGCCCTCACCCCCGACGGTTGGCTGCGAACCGGCGACATGGTGCGTCGGGGGCCGCTCGGGTCGGTGAACTTCGAGGGTCGTATGAAGGACGTGATCAAGCGGGGCGGCTACTCGGTGTACGCCGTCGAGGTCGAGCAGGACCTCGAGGAACATCCCGATGTGGCCGAGGCCGCGGTGGTGCCGTTCCCCGACGCCCGTGACGGCGAGGTACCGGTGGCCGCTGTTCGTCTCACGGAGGGATCGACCTTCGATGAGGCGGCGTTGCGGGCCTTTGCCGAAGGCCGGATGGCCCGCTACAAGGTGCCGGCCCACTTCATCGCCGTCGACGACTTCCCTCGCACCGGTACCGACAAGATCCAGCGCAAGAAGGTGGCCGAGCTGGTGGTCGGGCTGATCGAGGTCTGAGCCTGACGGATCAGCCGCCGAGCAGACCGCCCAAGCCGCCGCCGCCGCTGGCCTGAGGCTGGCCGGTTCCCTGGATCACACCTTCCGACGGCTGGACCATCACCCAGCCCTGGCCACCGAAGGCGAGCTGGATCATCTCACCGGTACCGCCCCGCAGTACCGACTTGAGGCCGCCGGTGTCGATGCGGGGCTGCATCGACACCCCGCTGGACCACAGCACCACGGCATCGGCGTCGGCCACCGTCTGGGCTGAGGCCACATCGAGTACCACCGGCTGACCGTCGCTGGTCACCGCCACATAGCCCGTTCCCCGCAGGCTCACCTGCCAGAAGCCGCCCGCCATGCTGCCGGCGAGGGCCCGCATCCCGCCGCCGCCAGAACTGACCCGCTCGATGTCGGCTTCGATCGAAGCGCTGTAGGCCAGTACCGAAGCCCCGTTGCAGAACACGGCGTCGTTGTCGAGGTACATCACCTGGATGTCCATACCCTGGTTTGCCAGGAACACCTGACCGTCACCGGTCATCTCCATGGCAGAGACACCCTCGTGGGTGATCGCCTTCTTGAGCATCTTGGACAGTCCCCCCGAGCCCAGGTTCTTGAAGGCGGCGTTGCCCTGGTAGGCGACCATGGCCCCGGTACGGGCCATGACCGGCCCGTACTGGAGGCTCACCTTTAGGAGCTTCTTGTTCTCCAGGTGGAAGGGGTCGGTGGCGTCGTCTTCCTTGTACTGAGCGAAATCGCCGTGGATCATCTGATGTCCTCCTCGTCCCGTCGGGGGGTTAGACGCCTGAAGCTACCGGTTCCCGGGAGACCGGGATGCCCGATTGGAACCACACGAAGCCTCTCCGACTTCCGCTGCACCCTGGGGTCAGCCATCGAGCATCGCCGGACGTGACTGTGGAGTACTCGTTCGTGATCCCGGTCCTGGATGAGGTCGACACGCTGCCCGAGTTGCAGCGCCGTCTGGTCGAGGTGATGGACCGGCTCGACGGTCCCGCCGAGGTCGTACTGATCGATGACGGATCCACCGACGGGTCCTTCGATGTCATGGCGCGCATGAACCGGGTGGATCCCCGGTTTCGTGTGGTGCGCCTGTCGCGCAACTTCGGACATCAAGTGGCCATCAGCGCCGGGTTGGACCACGCCCGGGGCAACGCCGTGATCATCATGGACGCCGACCTTCAAGACCCGCCCGAAGTGGCGCTGGAGCTGGCTCACCGTTGGCGGGAGGGGCATCACGTGGTCTACGCGGTGCGGGACGAACGCGACGGCGAGTCCCGTTTCAAGCTGTCCACCGCCCGTGGCTTCTATCGCTTGATGAACCGACTCAGCGAGGTGGAGATCCCCCTCGACGCCGGTGATTTCCGGCTGGTCGACCGACGGGTGGTCGATGTCATCACCGCCATGCCGGAGCACCACCGTTACCTGCGGGGAATGTTCGCATGGGTGGGCTATGACCAGACAGGGGTCCACTACGTCCGTGAGGCCCGTCACGCCGGGGCCACCAAGTTCCCCCTCCGTCGGATGGTCAACTTCGCAACCGACGGGATCATCTCGTTCTCGGTGGTCCCGCTCAGGTTGGCGCTGAGCCTCGGCTTCGTCGTGTCCGGATTGTCCTTTCTGGCCGCGGTGTATGGGGTGGTCTCCAAGATCTTCGGACAGGTTGTACCCGGGTGGACCTCGATCGTCGTGGTCGTCGGGCTCCTGAGCGGGGTCCAGCTCATGGTGCTGGGGGTCATCGGGGAGTACATGGCCCGGATCAGCGCCGAGGTGAAGCGGCGCCCGCTCTACCTGGTGCGGGATCACCTCGACGGCGGGGACACCGTCACCTCTGCCAGACCGTGACCTCGGTGACCCCGGAGGAAGTGCGCCGATAGGTGCACTAACCAGACAAGCACGACATGGTTGAACCGAGGCGAAGCCTAGGTCTATCCAAGCTGGCAGCTACGGAGGGTGCACCTCTCCGTTCAGGTCCTGAACGGGTCGAGCTCAATGGTCCGATCCGCCCATCACACACCCGTTCCTGACTCTGATCTCCCAGGGGACCGGGGATCGACGGTCATCGAGACCGATGAGACCGGCACGCCCGGGGGGAACCGTTCCAGCCGCGATCCACGGGGATCCGAAGCGCCGCACCTCGACGGTGGACGCCCGGTCCTGGGCGGCCACGGCCACCAGCGCTGCCGGCTTCGTACGATGGGTCTGGCCACGGAAGGGGCAGTCTCCCTTCGGGGCCGACAACTCACCTGGGCGGGTAAGAGACACGCTGACCGACTCCCTCACAAGCCAGTCGACGTCGCCATCGTGGGCGGGCGGTCCCCAGGCGCGGAAAAGGGACCGGATTGCCGAAGCATCCGTGTTGCCGAGCGTGACATCTTGTTGCTCGTCACCGGAGATCTGCGCCGCCGGAAGGTTGATGGCCACGGCATCCAGGTGGCGGTCCCGGCCCGAGGTCGACATGGTGTCAACGAACTGGTGCAGGTCTGGGAGTGTCGTGGAGATCACCACGGCCGCCAGCACGATGATCCCCGCCGGTGCCGCCCGCCTGACTCTTTGGAGACGGGAGCGGATAGGAGCGGGCCACACGACCGGCTCCCGTGGGACCACGGCAAGCAGGATCATCACTGCCCCGAAGTTCTGGTAGCGGAAGCTGTTGTCGAGGAAGAGCCACCGACTCCAGGCGAGACCGAACCACCAGACGAGCAGCGCACCCGACCACGCTAGGTGTTCGGCCGCTGCCGAGAGGCCCCGACGGAGTCGCATTGCGGCCAACGCGGCGAAGCCCGCCAGCAGGACCCAGCCGGCCCCCCGGTTGCCGAGCCCAAGCTGGGTGAAGGAGTCCACGGAGTGCTCTGCGGCCATCCTCAGAAGACTTCCGAGAGAGGGACGTGCCCGACTCACCCACTCGGGTTCCGGAGCGACCGCCACGGCTCGCCACGTGATCCAGGCCGCCAGCGGCGCGACCACCGCCAGCCACCGACGCCAGGGGGAGCGCCGGCACAGGCTGTGGACCAACCCAGCGGCGACAACGGCAACGCCGCCGCCGGTGGCCGCCAACGAGAAGGCCAGTCCGCCAGCCACGAACCAGTCATGGCGTCGTGACGAGCCAGCCAGGCCGTAGGCACAGACGATGGCGCCGGTCGCTGCCAGGGAGTGGTTCAAGCCCCCCGGTTCGAGCGACAGAAGCCGAGGCCACAACAGCATCAGGGCCATCGCCGCCGATACCGGTACTCCGAGGCGGCGTCGGTTAGTCAGGTGGAAGGCGACGGGGATGGAGGCGTGGCACACCAGCCCCACGAGGCGGTAGGGGGCGTGGGTGGAGAACCCGAAGACCCCGAGCAGGAGCCGATAGATACCAAGCACCAGGATGCTCAGGTGGTTGTTGTACGGGCGTACCAAGCCGCGCCAGGTCCGGACCTGCTCGGCCATCGCCCACTCATCGAGCAGGAACCAGAACTCGTGCAGCATCCGGAACCACACCACCACCGAGGCCACCACGATCAGGGCAAAGATCAGGTCCACCACCTCCACCCCGTGGCGGCGCAGAAGGCCGAGCCCTCCGGCCGGTTCGCTCCGGTCGGCGACATGTTGGTTCAGGGGTCCATCTCCCGTGCCCGCTGCAAACCGGTGGGTCGGTCGAGCCTAATGCCAACGCCCACCGACTCCAGTGGCTCCACCACCTCGATCCACCTGCCAGCTCAAGGGCAGGGCGCCGAAACTGCCAGTGGGTACATCGCGGTCTGATCGGAGGCCGGGCCGCCGCCCGTCAGGGAACCAGCACGGTCTTGCCGCGTAGGCGGCGTTCCAGCAGGTCCCGCAGGACGGCGCCGGCCTCGGCCAGCGGGCGCTGGGAGGGGGTCGCTGGGTGCAGCCGCCCGGCGGACACAGCGTTGAGTACCTCACCCAGCAGCGCGGCCTGTTCGGCGGGGTTGCGCATGGCCCAGGCTCCCCAGTCGACGCCCACCACACTGCGGTTGTTGAGCAGAACCAGGTTGGTGCGCAACGACGGGATGTCACCGGCCGCGAAGCCGATCACCGCTAGGCGTCCCCCCACCCCGAGAGCTCGCAGCGCGGCCTCGGTGTGGGCGCCGCCCACCGGGTCGATGACCACGTCGAGCTGACCGTCGGCCAGCTCTCGAGCCCGGGTCTTGAGGTCCTCGGACTCATAGGCGATGGTGGCGGTGGCGCCCATGGCGGTGGCGTCGGCCAGTTTCTCGGGGGTGGATGCCGCCGCGATCACGCGGGCGCCGAGCGCCCGGGCCACGTCGATGGCGGCCAGTCCGATTCCACCGCCGGCACCGAGCACCAGCACCGTCTTGCCCGGGGTCACAGTGATCCGACTGGTCATTGCCAGCCACACCGTGCAGTAGCTCTGGGCCAGGGCCGCCGCGGTGGGGGTGTCCAACTGGTCGGGTAGTGGAGTCAGAGAATCGGCGGCCACCACCACGTGGCTGGCGTATGCCCCCAGCCCCAACGACGACAGGACCCGGTCTCCCGGTGCCACCCCGGTGACGCCGTCTCCCACTTCCGCCACGGTTCCGGCCATCTCGCTGCCGGGGGTGAACGGTGGCGGAACCTTGATCTGGTAGGTCCCGGCCACGAACAGGGCGTCCACGAAGTTCACCCCGGCCGCCGCCACCTCTACCACCACCTGGCCGGGGCCGGGCACCGGGTCGGGCAACTCCTCGATAACCAGGTTCTCGGGTTCGCCCCACTCGGTGCACACGACTCGACGCATGACGCGCAACCTATCGAAGGGCGGTTGCGTTGGTCAGCCGGTCGTGGTGGTTGTGGAAGATGACTGGGCGCGGGCCTCGGCATTGAGGTCCACGTCGACCCGGCCGTCGATCACCGTCACCTTGAACTGGGGGAGCCCGGCCCCATCGGCGGGGGCCACCAGGTCGGGATCGCACTTGGCGCGAAACAGGCGCTCGTCGGGCTGCCATTCCCAGGTGCAGTCGCGTGGTTTGTCGATGGGGGCGGCCAGGAAGGCGTGCCATCTGGTCTCGGGGTCGTCGCCCAGATGTTGGAGGATCAGGTCACGGTCCTTGCGGCCCGACACGTCGGCGTACAGCCGGGGTCCGGTGTCGGCGATGCGTTCGGCCAGGGTGGCGGCCCGCCCGGCCTTGAAGGTCTGGTCACCCAATTGCAGATCTGGGCTGTTGCGGTCCTTGAGTGAGAGGGTCACCACTCCGATGGCCACGAACAGAACCACCACTCCCACCAGTGCCACCAGGGCGGCCCGGCCGGCGTGGTGCCCGGAACGCTCGACCGGGCTCAACGGGCTGGATGGGGACGCTTGTATTGCACCTGCCTAGTATCCCTGCCGTGCCGTGGCGCCTGCGAGTCGCGGCCGCGCCCCCGCATCTACGTCCCAGGAGCCCTTGTGGACCTTCTCGAGTACCAAGGTAAGCAGTTCTTCGCGAGCTTCGACATTCCGGTGAGCCCCGGTGAGGCGGTGACCACCGTCGACGACGCGGTGGCCGCAGCCGAACGCATCGGCTACCCGGTGGTGATCAAGGCTCAGGTCCACGTCGGTGGCCGGGGCAAGGCCGGTGGCGTGAAGCTGGCCGCCAACGCCGATGAGACCCGCGAGCACGCCGGCAACATCTTGGGCCTCGACATCAAGGGCCACATCGTGCGCACCGTCTGGGTCGAGTTCGCCTCGGACATCGCCGAGGAGTACTACGCCAGCTTCACCCTGGACCGTTCGGCCAAGAAGCACCTGGGCATGTTGTCGGCCCAGGGCGGCGTCGAGATCGAAGCGGTGGCCGAGGAGAACCCCGATGCCATCGCCAAGATCTGGATCGACCCGGTCGACGGTCTCACCGAAGAGGCCGCCCGGGCTTGGGTGGAGGCCGCCAAGCTCAACCCGGCTGCCACCGATGGCGCCGTGGACATCCTCCTCAAGCTCTACCGGGCCTACACCGAGGGCGACGCCGACCTGTGCGAGATCAACCCCCTCATCCTCAAGCCCACCGGCGAAGTCCACGCCCTCGACGCCAAGGTCACCCTCGACGGTAACGCCCAGTTCCGTCACGAAGGCTGGGAGGCCTTCGAGGCCACCCAGGTCCGCGACGAGCGCGAGCAGGCCGCCCACGACAAGGGCCTCCAGTACGTGGGGCTCGACGGAACCGTGGGCGTCATCGCCAACGGTGCCGGCCTGGCCATGTCCACCGTGGACATCGTGAACCAGGTGGGTGGCAAGCCCGCCAACTTCTTGGATATCGGTGGCGGCGCCAACGCCGAGGTGATGGCCGGGGCCCTCGAGGTGATCAACAACGATCCCAACGTGAAGTCGATCTTCATCAACATCTTCGGTGGCATCACCAAGGGCGACGAGGTGGCCAACGGCATCGTCACCGCCCTCGGTCGCGTCAAGATCGACGCCCCCATCGTGATCCGCATCGACGGCACCAACGCCGAGCAGGGCCGCGAGATCCTCGCCGCCCACGAGTCCGAGATGCTCCAGTCCAAGCCCACCATGCTCGAAGCCGCCCGCACCGCGGTCGAGCTGGCCGCCAAGTAGCCCCGGCCCACCCAGAGGAACGAGAGAACGATGGCAATTTTCGTCGACGAGAACACCAAGGTCGTCTACCAGGGCCTGACCGGCTCACAGGGCCGCTTCTACGGGCTCCGCAACCGTGACTACGGCACCCAGGTGGTGGCCGGCGTGAACCCCAAGAAGGCCGGGACCGACGTGGACGGCATCCCCGTCTACGCCACCGTGGCCGAGGCCAAGGAGGCCACCGGAGCCACTGTGTCGTGTGTGTTCATCCCCGCCCCGGGCGTGAAGGCCGCCGTGCTGGAGGCGGCCGAGGCCGGCATGGAGCTGGTGGTGGTCATCACCGAGGGTGTACCCGCCCAAGACGAGGCGTGGTTCTTCAACAAGGTCAAGCGGGACTTCCCCGGCACCCGGATCCTGGGCCCCAACTGCCCCGGCATCATCAGCCCCGGGAAGGCCAACATCGGCATCACCGCCGGTGAGATCGCCCTGCCCGGTGGTCCGGTGGGCATCGTGAGCCGCTCGGGCACCCTCACCTACCAGGCCCTCTACGAACTCAAGCTCCAGGGCATCGGCGTCACCACCTGTGTGGGTATCGGCGGCGACCCGGTGCCGGGCACGTCGTTCATCGACTGCCTGGAGGCATTCGAAGCCGACCCCGAGACCAAGGCCGTGATGTTGATCGGTGAGATCGGCGGCTCGGCCGAGGAAGAGGCCGCCGAGTTCATCAAGACCAAGATGACCAAGCCCGTCTCGGCCTACATCGCCGGTGTCACCGCCCCTCCCGGCACGAAGATGGGCCACGCCGGCGCCATCGTGTCGGGCGGCAAGGGCACGGCGGCGGCCAAGATGGAGGCTCTGGCCGATGCCGGTGTGAAGGTGGGCAACAACCCCACCGAGGCCGGCGAACTCATGGTGGAGATCGTCCGCGGCCTGTAGCCCTCGGAAATAGCTGGTTCGACTCCGGCGTCGCTTTCCACCTCGGCGGTGGTGGGCGGCGCCGGAGGTCGTTTTGGGGGCGGGACGCGGAGCCCCGGCCGGTTGCGTACCCTCGGCGGTCATGCGCTTCACTCCCGACCGACCCCTGGGCGTGGCTCCGGCCACCATCGGCGACTACCGCGAACTGGCCCGGCGACGGCTGCCCCGCCAGCTCTTCGACTACATCGACGGCGGCGCCTACGAGGAGTCCACCCTGCGGGCCAACGTGGATGACCTGGAGGCCATCAAGCTGCGTCAGCGGGTGATGGTCGACGTTGAGACCCGCACCCAGGCCACCACCGTGTTGGGTCAACCGCTGGCGTCGCCGGTGATCTTGGCGCCGGTGGGTCTGGGCGGCATGTTCGCCCCTCGGGCCGAGGTGCAGGCCATCCGGGCCGCCACCACCGCCGGGGTGCCGTTCGTCGAGTCCACCGTGTCGATCTGCGGGCTCGACGAGGTGGCAGGGGCGTCGAGTCGGCCGCCGTGGTTCCAGCTCTACGTGATGAAGGACCGTTCGGTGGCCGAGGGGCTGATGGCCAAGGCGGCGGGCCTGGGAGTGCCGGTGCTGGTGTTGACCGTTGACCTTGCGGTGGTGGGCGCCCGCTTCCGAGACACCCGCAACGCCATGACCGGTCAGGCCAGCGGCCTGGCCAAGCTGCGTCGAGGCCTCGATATTGCCGGCCACCCTCGCTGGGTGAAGGACGTGGCGGTGGGTGGTAAACCGCTGATCTTCGCCAACCTCGAACAGATGGTGCCCGGGGCCCGTACCCCGGTGGCGTTCCGCCGCTGGGTCGATAACCAGTTCGACCCGTCGGTCACCTGGGACGACATCGCCTGGGTGCGCGAGCACTGGAAGGGAAAGCTGGTGGTGAAGGGTGTGCTCGATGTCGATGACGCTCGCCGGGCCGTCGACACCGGTGTCGACGGGGTAGTCGTGTCCAACCACGGCGGCCGCCAGCTCGACGCCGTGCCATCCACCGTCGCCGCCCTGCCCGCCATTGCCGAGGCGGTGGGGGACCGAACCGAGGTGTTGGTCGACGGTGGGGTGCGGTCGGGGCTGGACGTGGTGAAGTTCTTGGCCCTCGGCGCCCGAGCCTGCCTGATCGGCCGGGCCTGGGCCTGGGCGGTGGC
>CAUJFC010000253.1 GCA_963169755.1 Actinomycetota bacterium
TTCGACGTGGCCCTCGCTGCCGAGCGTCACGCTCCCTGGCCGCTGGTGGCAACCTACGCTCCGGCCTGACCACACGGCCACGGAGGCCCAGGCTCCAACCATGAGGACCCAGGCAGATAGGTGAAGCCTTGGGCACCGCGCTGAGACCCCCGGGAGGTAAAGGTGCCGGTAGACGTCGATCATTTCGTTGAGCACGGTTGGCTGCTGACCCAGACCCTCGACGCGGCCGGCGCGGCCGAGTTGGCCGGGTGGGTCGACGACATTGCATCGTGGCCCGATGGTGGGGGATGGCTGCACCACCGTGAGCGAACCGACTCTGGCCCGACGCTGTGTCGCAGCGAGAACCTGATCCCCTTCCACCCCGGGCTGGCCGCCCTGCTCACCACCGGAGCGATGATCGAGGTGGCCTCGGCCCTGCTGAGAGAGCCGGCCGTGCTCTACAAGGAGAAGATCAACTACAAGGCCCCCGGTGGCGGAGGCTACGCCCCGCACCAGGATGCTCCCGCCTACCCCTTCATCGACACCCACGTTTCGTGCATGGTCGCGGTCGACGATGCCACGGTCGAGAACGGTTGTCTGGAGGTGGTCGACGGCCATCATCACCGGGTACTTCCGGTCGACGGTGCCGGGTGCATCAGGGCCGATGTGGTGGAGTCGCTGACGTGGATGCCCGTCGAGGTGCCCGCCGGGTCGACGTTGTGGTTCCACTCCCGCACTCCTCACCGCAGCGGCCCCAACCACTCGCCGGTACCCCGTCGGGCGCTGTACCCCACCTACAACGCGCTCTCGGAAGGTGACCTGAGGGAGGCGTATTACCGCGAGAAGCTGGAACGCTTCGCCGCCGAGGGTGAGCGCTCCGACGGCAAGGTCAAGGTCTCGCTGATCGACGACTTCCAAGGCGACGTGGTGTGACAAGGCCCCCGATTGGCCGTGGCGGGGTGCACAGCGATGGCTTGGCTGCCACCGTGGCCGAGGTGGTTCACCTGTTCACAGAGTTCGGCGGCTGGAACTACGACGAACTGGTCAGTCAGCTCGACCATGCCCGCCAGACTGCTGCGCTGGCCGAGGCGGCTGGTGCCGGGGATCAATTGGTGGCCGCGGCCCTCCTGCACGATGTGGGGCATCTGTTGGAGCTGCGAGCCGGTGGCCGCCCTGACGGCAATGTGGCGGACGACCTCGGCCATGAGCAGCGGGGAGCACGTTGGTTGTCGGCGGTCTTCCCCGAAGCGGTGACCGAGCCCATCGCCGGTCATGTGGCCGCCAAGCGATATCTGGTGTCGGTTGATCCTGGCCTGGTCGACCGTCTCTCGGACGGTTCTCGCGCCAGTCTGTTGCGCCAAGGTGGGCCGATGTCGCCTGATGAGATCACTGCCTTCGAAGCCGACCCCGTCAGCCGAGCCGCCGTTGACCTGCGCCGCTGGGATGACGCCGGCAAGGTCACCGACCTGGTGGTCCCCTCGTTCGAGCACTTCGTTCCAACCCTGGAGCGAGCTCGTCGTCGCTAGCCCCGGCTCGCCTCGCCGATCTCCTTCGGTTGTAGGCACCAGTGGTGGGTGGTGGGGTGGTGGTGCCCCGAACGTCTGGAGTGCGAGGAGATGGAGATGGAGCCCGCGGTGGGATTCGAACCCACGGCCTGCCGCTTACAAGGCGGCTGCTCTGACCAACTGAGCTACACGGGCTGGTGACCGGCCAACCCCTTTGCCCTTCAAGAGGGCCGGCGGTCGGCGGCCTCGGTGAGCGTAGGGGGTGAGGTGCGCCGCCGCCGACCCCGTTGTTCTGGCGGCGGGTGAGCTTCGATCACCTCGGCTATCGCCTGCTCGGTTCGGAGCCTCTCTTCCATGGTTGGTTCGGCTCGGCCGAACAGGGCATCGGTGAGTACGTCGGCAACCCGCACCAGGCGGGGATCGGGGGAGACCGTGGAGGCCAGGTCGGCCAGCATGGCGCGAGGTGAGCGGTCCACCGCCCGGGGTCGGTCGTGGTCGGCGGCGAAACGCTCGAGAACCCTCACCTGTTGTTCGGCCCACGACCGGGGGTCGGCGGCCGACGGGCGACGTCGACGTGTCCACCACCATGCGGCCAGTCCCAACAGGACCATGGCAAGGGCGGCCACGAGCGCGGTCTTCCACCACTGCGTCGTCTGATGATCCTTGAGGTCCTGGTTGTTCGAAGCGGAGCCTTCGGAGCCGCCGACGCCGGGGAAGCGGGCCCGCTCCCGTCCGTCGGAGTCCCGGGCCACGATGTCTCCTCCCTCGAGCGAGAGGTCAAGGCGCTCACCCGTTCGGAGGTTCTCCAGCTGCGGCCGACCATCGGCGCCTGCCACCAGCCGCCACCAGTCGCCGTCCAGCTCGAAGTTGGGTAGTACTTCACCGCCCTGGGGTAGCCGCAGCCCGCTGATCTGTCCATCCAGATCGAACATCAGCCACCTACCGAGATCGAGGTTCGCATGGTCGGACCCGACCCGAGTTGACGATGGTCGCCAGGGGAGGCGGAGGTCACCCAGGGAAAGGTTGCACGACGGCAACACCGCGAAACTGGCGATCACCAAGCCCAACGCCAGAGTCAGGGCCAGGCTGGCCACCAAGTCGGTGGCGTCTGAGCCCGGCCGTTTGGCTCCCGAAGAGGCGAGAGAACGGGGGTGCTCGTAGGAGCGTCGCTGGTCGATCTCGAGCGACCACAACGAAACCAGGGCCAGAGCGAGCCAGGCGAGGGTCATGGCCAGTGCTGGGCCCGAGGCGACGGCTACTGCCGACATCGGAACACCGGTGGCAACCGGGACCAGCCTGAGTCGTGTCACTCGCCTCCAGTCGAGCCCCCAGATCAGCAGACCGAGCCCCAGCACCAACTGATCTCCGGCCGGTGGTGGAGGCGCGTCGACCAAGGAGAGCACGATGACGCCTGCGAGAGAGACGACGGGGATCGCCAGTACTCCCATCAGCAGGCCAGGGGCATTTCGGAAGAAGCGATCGACGCTGGTGGTCGCGCCGACGACTGCACCGATCCCGAGGGCGGTGACCGCCGCCACGGCGGCGGGATAGTTCTGGCTCAACCAGCCGAGTAGTACGAAGGCGGAGGCGGCGACCCCGAACACGGCCACCTGACTGGCGGGTGAGGCCTGAGCTTCGGGTATCCGGAGACGTCCCTGGTTCCACGGGGTGACTGATGGATCGCTCATTCCCACAGGACCCCCCGCGGGGTCACCCGGCAGGTGAGCCCGCCCCACGGTGGTGCCACCAGCGGTCCCTGGGTGGCGGTGGCCAGCTGATGGTGTGCCATTCGCAGACCACCGATCATGGCGACCCGCGTGGTAGCGGCCGCCGGATGCCAAATCGGGGTAGGCCACGCCGACTTGAAGGGCGGAGTGGGTGACGGGGTCTGCGGGCGGTCAGCGGCTCCGTCGGCTGTAACCAGCTGGACGGCCCAGCCTCGGGACAGAGCATCGGCGGTGACGGTGGCGGCCACACCGGTGACGTGGTCGGCCATTGGTCCGGGTTCTCCCGGTTCGACCAGTACCCGTAGGCCTACGACACCGGTACCGTCCAACTCTCGCACCATCAGCTGTCGGTGCCGGGCGGTGGCACCCCAGTGGATACGGCGGCGCTCGTCACCCCGTTGGTATGGGCGCAGCCCCCGGAAGAGATCGTCGCCGACCGGGGCCCCATCGGTCAGGCCGAACGCCATGGCGCGGGGGCGGGGCCAGGCCATTTCCAGCGGTACCGGGGAGGGTCCGACGGCCAGAGGCACGCTGAGAGGTATCAGAATCCGTCGACCGGCCTGATACAGACCGAGCGGTCCGGTGGCTGTCAGATCCAGTACCACGTGGTGGATCAGGCCTCGGCTGAATGGTGGAAGGGCGATCACCGCGGCGCCGCCGGCCTCGAGCAGGTAGCGGGGAGAGCGGGGAACGACCGCGGGCGACACCACTACCGGCCGTCGAACCCCGCGGGCGGTGATGACCCACTCTGAGGGCAGGCCGGCCACGGCATCGGGGGGGCCGTGCAGTTCGAGGCGGACTCCTGCCAGGGTTGCGACCGCTGCCGCGACGTCGACTGCCACCGCGCCCAGTGCCGCCAACCCCAACACGGTGAGCGGATACCGACCGGCGAGCAGGCCGATCAGCCCGGACAGGGTGCCGAACCCCACGAGGAGAGTGGTGACCGTCGACCGCTTCAGGTGGATCCTGGTGGTGGTGGACTCCACGGCTGGAATCCAGTCAAGCCTGGGCGGGTGGGACTGGTACCTGGGACACGAAGTTCGAGATCCAGACGCGGGCGGTGGCCAGGTCGTCGTTGGTGGCGTCCAGGATCCGGTGGGCCAGGGTGGGGATCGCCACCGCCTGGATGTCGTCTGGTTCCACGAATGAGCGACCTCCGGCCAGGGCCCGGGCTCTGGCCACTCTGAGCAGAGCCAGAGACGCCCGAGTGGACAGGGGTGTGGAAGTGCCGGTCCGTGACCGGACGGTATCGATCACGTCGAGCAGGTAGCTGGCCACTCGGGGGTGCACATAGATGTCGTCGAGCAGGGCCCGTACGTCGGACCACGTGGACACTGGAGCGACCGCCGTGAGTCCCCCCAGAGCCCGGTCACCACCGGTACCCGCCAGGATGGCGGTCTCGGCCTCGCGGCCTGGGAGCCCGAGGGACAGCGACATGGTGAAGCGGTCGCGCTGGCCAGCCACCAGCGGGAAGGTACCGAGGTCGCCACCGTGGGGGTTCTGAGTGGCGATCACGAAGAACGGTTGGGGAAGCTGATGGGTGGCCCCGTCCACGGTCACCTGACCCTCGGCCATTGCCTCGAGCAGGGCTGACTGGGTTCGGGGTGTGGCCCGGTTCAACTCGTCGACCAGGACGACATTGTTGAACAGCGGCCCGGGTTGGAAGCTCCAGGTCCGGGCGTGGTCGTCATAGACCGAGATACCCGTGA
Source organism: Actinomycetota bacterium (assembly GCA_963169755.1). Classification (GTDB taxonomy): domain Bacteria; phylum Actinomycetota; class Acidimicrobiia; order Acidimicrobiales; family Iamiaceae; genus Aquihabitans. Next base: position 4,921 of record CAUJFC010000253.1, read on the forward strand.
GATCTGATGGCAGCAGATCGGGCGTGCCCTGCACGCGGCCGAAGGTCCCCCCGATACTGGCGGCCAGTGACTTGGCCAGCAGCGTCTTACCCACGCCGGGAATGTCCTCGAACAGCACATGACCGCCGGCTACGAAGGTGATGGCGGCCAGTTGGATCGGTGTGGGGTCACCGAGCACGACCGAGCAGACCTGGCCGACCAGGGCCTGAAGTTGGGCGACGTCGGGGCCGGGAACTATGGCATCGGTCACCCGGTCAGTGTGCCAGAGGATTGGCCCCCGGTCCGGCGGTCGTTGCGCCTCCCAGTCGGTCCCTACGCTTCGTGGTGGTCCCGGCTGTGGTGCCAAGTACTGGTGGGAGGCATATGGTTCAGTGACGGAAACTGCACCGGGGGCGCACACGGGTGTTGGGGCACGGAGACGCTGGAGAGGTGGACGTCGACCAGATCCTGCGCGATCTGCCAGCTCCAGAGGTTCTGGCCCGGCTGGTGCCGTATCTGGACCTTTCGGTGATGGTGGTGCGGCGGGACTGGGGAGTCAGCGCCGACCTCGGCCCGCCCGGTGGAGTTCTGGGCCGGGGCAACGCCACCGGCACCCATCCCTTCAGCCTCATGCATCCCGATGACGTCGAACGGGTCGCCGGGTTCGCGCAGCGGGCCATGGAGTCGGCGCCCGGATGGCGGGGAAGTTTCGAGGTACGAGCCCAGCGGGCCGACGGCTCCTACGGCCTCTACTCGGTGGAGTTCCACAATCGCTTCGACGATCCGGTGTTGGCCGGGATGGTGGTGGTCTCCCGGCCTCTGCCCGATTCACAGCCCGCCGATGCCCCATCGCTTCCTGCCGAGGTGGCGGCCACCATGGACCTGGGGGCCGGCGATCACCTGCCGATCGGTCTCATGCTGCTCGACGCCCACGGCGACGTGGTGTTCGCTAATCAGACTGCCGCCGACTTGCTCGACACCGACCGGGGCACCCTGCTCGACAGCATCATGCCCGATGGGTTCGCGGTCGATGACACCGACGAGATCCGTGCCATTCTCCGCCGCCGGCGGTCCAAGCCCGGGCGGGAGAGTTTTACCGCCACTCTGAATGTCGACCCGCCCAGGCTGATTTCGGGCACCTTCGTTTCCCGACCCGGGGAGGGGACCGGAGACGACGTCCAGTTCGTGGTGATCACGCTGGAGGACGTGACCCACCGGTTGGCTCACGAGCGCCATCTGGAGCACCGTGCCAACCACGACTCCCTGACCGGTCTGCCCAATCGGGCGTGGCTGTTGGATCACCTGCACGAAGCCCTGGCCAGTGGAGGGGACATGCTGGTGGCCTACATCGATCTGGACGGCTTCAAAGGGGTGAACGATCGGGGAGGGCACGCCGCCGGTGATCGACTGCTCGCCGAGGTGGCCAAGGCTCTGGCGGCGGCCCTCGGTTCCTCCGAGTCGGTGGCCCGGGTGGGTGGTGACGAGTTCGTGGTGGTTTCTCATCTGTCCGCGGACGGTTCTCGAGACCATGCGGCGGTGGAGGCTGAACTCTGCGGTCGCATGCTTCACGCCGTCGAGTCGACCCCGGGTGCCATTCGTGAGGGGGTGGGCGTGAGCGTCGGTGCCACCCGGTGCCAACCCGGCGATCAGCCGTGGGACGTGCTGGGCCGAGCCGATGCCGCCATGTATGCCCACAAGCGGCGCAACCGGTGACTTCGACCCGTCGCCGCCCACACCGCGTGCGGGGGGTGCTTGCATCGGTCGGTATCGCTGGGCAACGCTGGTCGGATGCCCCTCACCGAGCGTGACATGGCGATCCTCGAGTTCGAACGCTTGTGGTGGGCCGACCCCAGCGCCAAAGCCACTGCGATTCGGGAACGGTTCGAACTGTCCTCGGTGCGTTACCACCAGATCCTCGATGACCTGATCGACAGCCCCGAGGCCTTTCGCGCCGATCCGTTGGCCGTCAGCAGACTGCGCCGTCATCGTGACCGTCAGGCCCGACCGGCCCAACCTCGTCCAGCCATGGAAGGATCCTGCTGATGACCGCTCCTGCTCAGAGCTCCGGCGGACTCGATGCCAATGCCCGAGGGCTGGTGGTTCTGGGAGCGGCACTGCTGGTGGGCTTCCTGCTGCTCTTGACCAGCGGAGGGGGCAACGGCCGGGTCGTGGCCGGGTCGTCCACCGATGTCGGCGGCACGGTCACCACCATTGACATCTCCGGTTTGGACACCACCGGCAATGACGAGGTGACCACCACCACCCCCGATGCCACCACCACTTCCAGCAGCACTCCCGACGACGGACTGCGCGATCCGGGCGAGGTCAAGGTCCTGGTGCTCAACGGCAGCGGTCTGGCAGGTGTTGCACGCTCCACCAGTGACACCATCGGCGAGAAGGGCTACGTGATGCAGCCGCCCGCCAATGCCTCCTCCAGCGGCCGGGCCACCACGTCGGTGTACTTCGCTGACGGGTATCAGGCCGAAGCCGAAGCGGTGGCCGCCGTTCTGGGCAAGGCACCCAGCGCGGTCGAGGCGATGCCGTCCACATCGCCGGGGCCGGGAGCCGCGTCGGCCAACGTGGTGGTGGTGCTGGGCAAGGACACCGCTCCGGCCGAGTCCTCGGGCAACTGAACCTCGATCGACGTCTGATCTCGGCGCTGGAGCCGATAACCAAGTCGCCCGGCCGGGCGATGGTTCTGTTCGATTTCGATGGGACTCTGTCGGCCATCGTGGCCGATCCTGTTGATGCTCGGCCCCGACCTGGGGTGGCTTCCCGCCTGGCTGCTCTCGTTGCCCGCTATCGGCGGGTGGGAGTGGTGTCGGGCCGGTCGGTGAGC
>CAUJFC010000254.1 GCA_963169755.1 Actinomycetota bacterium
GGCCGAGCCGGCCGAGGCCGAGCCCCCTCTGCCGGAGCGGCCTGTGGCCACTGGGAAGCAGCCGGAGCCGTACTGGTCGGAGCGCTGGTGGTCGGAGCGCTGGTAGTCGGAGCGCTGGTAGTCGACACGCTTGTGGTCGGAGCATTGGTGGTCGGAGGTGCAGTAACCGCCGGGGTACTCGTGGAGGTCGACGGCTCGGGCACCTCGACACGGGTGGGCGGCGTGGAGGTCACCACGCTGACTGGTAGTGACAGGTCCGACGGCGGCCCAGCGTCATCGTCGTAGCGGGCGATCACCCGAAACTCGAAGGCCACGTCGGCCGGGATCGACACCTCGACTGTGGTGAGGTCCCCGGCCACCTCGATCGGGTCCGGGTCGCCCGGCTCGGCCGACCCGTCGGCCCGGGAGCCAATGACCAGGTACGAGGAGGGCTGTTCACCCGACGGTGGCGACCAGTAGACGGTCACCGGACCAACGGGGTCATCCGGCCCTCGGCTGGGTGCTACCGCCACAACTCCGGTGGGAGTACGCGCCGGCTGATACTCGCGACATGGCTGGTTACGCAGCGAGACCGCCTGAGTGCTCACCCCGGCCAGCTCGCAGGTCGGCAGCGCCGACGGCACATCGGGAGCCTGATCGTCGGGCACTCGAGGGAGTACCACCCGCGACGGCCGTCCGACGCTGTGCCCCACCTCATTCACTGTGGGGCCGTCAAGAGCATCGAATGCCCAGAAAGGCTGGTTCCCTCCGGGCGCCTCGATGTTGAGTCTCAACCGGGACCCGGCTCGGATCACATGGGCGAAAGGAAACAGCTCTATCCGCACCGCCGTGAACACTCCGGCCGGCAAGGGCCTGGCATCGGATTCCTGGTGGGTGTGGTACGGCACCAGCTCGGTGGATCGTGCCTCATCCAGGGTCCGATGACTGGCTCGAAGCCAACCGCTCTGTATGTAGACCTCGTGACCATCGGGTCGGACTTCGGTGAGGGTGACCTCCAGATCGGTGTCCGCGGCCGAGGATCGGATCCAGAGGTCCACCGACCCTTGGCCGGCGTAGGCCACCTCCTCGACGTACGGCTGGGTCATGTAGCTCAGGGAGTTGCCCTCGCTGAGAGGATCCCAGCGATAGTCGGGATGCGGCTTCCAGGCCTCGTCGGTCCCGGCGTCCAAGGTGCGCCGCCGCTTGGTGGAAGGGTCATAGACGTAGGCCGACGCCGCCCTCCCCACCGAATCGGGCACGCTGGAGGTGAAATCCCAGAGCTGACCGTCAGGGTGCAGATAGAGCGCCTCGGCCTGAAGACCCGGGGGTGGCCAGGCTGCGTGGCGACTGACCGCAGTACCCAGCGGCAGTCCTTCGCTGCCGCTGACCGCCCCGTTCTCCCACTTGATCCGAATATGGGGTTGGGCTTCGTAACCGGCCTTGGCCTCGGTGTAGGACCCGGCATCAGCGAAGGGAACCGGTGGTAGCTCGAAGGCTTCGACGTCGTCGCTGCCGAAGATGTCTCCGGCAAGGATCCCAGGGGCGGCAGCGGTGATGAATGGCGACATCGACGGAACCCGACGACCGACGTAGATGTCCACAAAGGCCATCACCTGGACCAGCTCGGACGGGGCCATCGGCTCCACATGGGTGCCGTTGGTGAACGATCCGAACAGCAGGGTGTCAGGGTCGAACAACGCCATCAGGTTGGCGGCGCTACCCCCGGTCTGTTCGTCTTGCCATTGGCTGGCCAGATAGGTGGGTACCTCGATGCGGTCCACGAAGGTCTCGGTGTTGAGGTAGTCGAACTCGTGGTCGGCGAACGGGGTGTTGTAGATCCGACTCAGCAGCGGTTTGCTCTGGAGCCTGAGAGCCTGGTTGCGAGCACAGACGGTGTCTCCTCCGTCGATTCGGTCCCGAACCCACCGCTTGGCCCGGGGGCGGGCACCGTTCTCGCGGTCGGTGGCCCACTCGACCGCGAACCCGTCGTTGAGGATGCCGCCCGGATAGAGAATTCCCGAGTACGTGTCCGAATAGGGCGAAAGCGGGGTGATGGCCCGCAGATGGGGTGGTTGAGTGGCGGCTACGTAGAGCTGGCTGTAACCCGAGTACGAGATCCCCACCAGACCCACGTCTCCGTTGGACCAGCTCTGACGGGCCAGCAACTCGACCAGGTCATAACCGTCGGTGGACTGAAGGGCTTCCATGAAGTCGAAGGCCCCGCCCGAACAGCCGGTTCCCCGCATGTTCACGCCCACAACCACATAGCCCTGAGCCATGTACAGCAAGGACTCCGAGGGAGGAAGCCCGGGCGCCGAGGGGTCATAGCCCGAGTAGTTGACCAGGACCGGCCACGGTCCGGTTCCCCCGCCGAGCGGGAAGTTCACATTCACCGAGAGCTTGGTGCCGTCCCTGGTCGTCAGGTAGCCGAAGCCCGAGTTGATGGGGTGTGCAGCAGCCTCGGCGTCATACCACGAGTCACTGGGATGATCGTCGGGGTCAGTGACGGTGAGATCGTCCACGCTGTCGGACCCCACTCGAACCTCGTATCGCTCACCGGCGGGCACCTGACGGAACAAGTAGGCACCGGCACTGTCGGCCTGCCCCTCGGCTTGGAGGTCACCGTCGTCGTCACGCAGTTCGACGTCGACTCCCGGGCTCATGCCGGTCACGTACACCTGGTTCACGCTGCCACCGGCCTGAACTGGCCCAGCCGCCGCGACGGGCGTGTTCGGGGCAAGTCCAGGTACGGTCAGGGCCAGCAGGCACGCCGCGGCAACCAGCCGTGACCGCCTCACCGACCAGCCCTGCCGGCCTTGTCCCACAGTTCTCCGACGGTGCCCAGGATCTCATCGGCAAGGGCCATGCCGCTCAGGTGGCTCTCGCCCCGACGCACCGTCAGGGTGGCATTGGGAAGCCGGCTCACCACGTGTTCGCCGTGAGCCAGAGGGACGATGTTGTCCTCGTCTCCGTGCCACCAACGAACTGGGACCGTGACGCTGCCAACCTCGAACCCCCAGTGACGGCTGAACAGCAACAGGTCCGACAGCGGGGCGGTGAACTGTTTGCGTGAACCGTTGATCAGGTCATCGACGAACATGGACTTGAACTCGGGCTCGGACAGGATCCGACGGTCTCCCTCGGGCGACATCCGGGCGTACAGCCCGATGGCCTGGGACGACAACGGCCGAGCCAGGCGCAACGCCCGGGTCAGTCCCACCCCGAGGGGAACCCGCCCCAGAGCCACCAGTGGTGCGGTACGCCGGGCCAGGGCCACCAGCCCACCGTCGATGGCGTCGACACCGACGGTGGGGGCCACACCGCCCAGCACACCCACCGCCACCACCCGATCGGGGTGGGCGTGGGCCACGCTGAGGGCGTAGGGGCCGCCCCCGGAGAGTCCGACGACCGCGAACCGGTCGATCCCCAGACAGTCGAGGACCCGCTCGATGTCGGTCGCGAACTCCGAGACACTGCCGTAGACGTGCGGTGAGGAAGATCCGATTCCAGGCCGATCAACCCCCACCAACCGGAACCCCTGGCTGAGGGCCAAGCGGCGCGCCGCGGTCGGGATCTGGCGGCGGGAACCCGGCGTGCCGTGGAACCAAAGAACCGTCCGCCCATCGGGCACGCCGAACTCCGCGAAGCTCAGGCGGCGGTCGGGTGTGACCGCCACTGTTCCCTCTACTCGGGGCGGGACCTGTGGTGTCATGGGGCGCGACGGTACCGGACCACTGGCGACACCGTCGGCCCGGCTGTTGCTGCTCGGCCTCGATCCACCCGTCGGTGCTCAGAACCCGAGCGGACCGGTACTGAGATCAGGGAGCGAACCAGGTGTAGGGCTGGTAGGTGAACGAGGGCTCCAGACCGTCACATGAGGCGTACCACTGGATCTCGGTGACATCCGCGCTCGGCGAGAAGGAGAACACGTGCTCTCCATAGCCCGGTCCCACTCCCTCGTGGGTGAAGCCCACCTCGGCTCCCGACGGCCGCCGGACCAGCGCCACCAACCGCAGGGTGTTGTAGCCCGGACACTGGGTGACGATCACCTGTGAGCCGTCGGTCCCCACGGGGTGAATCGCGGGGGCGGGCGATCCCGGTGCGACCCGGAATGACGCTGGCTGATACGCCCACCCCTCGCAGGTGGCGAATGCGGTCATGGCCCCGGGAGCCGCTGGGTCGGTGACGGTACCCACGCGGTAGTCGAGGGGTATCGACGCCGACCATGACCCTGAGGCGTCGGCGGTGATCAGCGTGCGGCCGTAGTGGAACCGCGCCGCGCTGGCCACCCGGTCGGCTGAGGCGGCCACTGCCACCAGCACCCTTCCACCGCATCCACTGCCGGACACGTCGAGCGAACCGTCACTCACCACCGACGAAACGTTCATGGAGGGAGCCGACACCGGAGCGGGGCCACCCGCAACGGTGAGAGCGAGAGGGGCGAAGTCGAACCGGTGGACGTCGGAGCCGTCCGAAACCCCCGAGAAGTCCGGTTCCAGACACGAGCCCTCGACCGTGATCGGGCCGTCGGCCACCCAGGCCGGCACGGTCAGTTCGGCAGGGTCACCCACCGCGGTGGTTACCGCCAAGCTGGTTCGTGAAGATCCCGAACCGGCCACCAGTCGAGCCTCGAGATACTGAAAGTCGCCATCACAGCCGGAGTAGGCCACCTCGACTGTGCTCAGTCGAGCGGCGGTATCGGTGGACAGGGACAACGACGCCCCCGCCGGAGCGGGCACGGGAGAGTAGGTAGGAGCCGGTCCGGGGGGCGGAACCGGCGGACCTGGTTCGCATGCTGCCAACCCGAGGGTTACGGCCAGTGCGACCCCCAGGGATCGGATGGCAGCCGATCGACGGGTGACGGAGGGGAATCTCATTGCTGATACGTCCTGCGGTTACAGGTGGATGTCCGTCTCGTCCCCCGGACTCGGTGCCGGGGCCATGCTTACCGAGCGTAGTGAGTCCAGACTAGTCACCACTCAGCGTGCTGTCACTATGTAGGCCGGATTCTGGTAGCGATGACCCGATGACCGATATCTCTCTACCCCTGGTGCCTCTCGGCTCCGACCCCGCACGGGCCCAGCGTCCAGCCCTGCGGATGGACGGCGTGAGCCTGTCCCACGGTCAACTTGCCACCGCGGCGGCCGAGGTGGCGGGTCACCTGTCGTCCTTCGCTGACCAGAGTCGAGTGGTGGCAGTGCCAGCCCTGCCCCGGGTCGAGACCGTCGTGGCAATCCTGGGTGCACTCCGGGCCGGCATTCCGGTGGTACCGCTCAACACCGGTGCCGGCCAAACTGAAGTGGCCCATGTGGTGGCTGACTGTCAACCAGCGGCGGTGATGTGCGCCCCGGCGACCGAACTCCCCGGACCTCTGGCCGACGTGTCCCGAGTCGAGATCGACTGCACCACCGCCCCCAGCAGTGACCCGGTCGACCATACCCAGTCCGGTGTCGTCAGCTCCGGTCCGGGCCCCGACGACCCTGCCCTGGTCGTGTACACCTCGGGCACCACCGGCCTCCCCAAAGGGGTGGTGTTGTCACACCGGGCCCTGGCCCACGACCTCGATGCGCTGGCCGCCGCCTGGCAACTGAGCCCCGAGGACGTGTTGGTCCAGGCGCTACCCCTGTTCCATGTGCACGGGCTGGTGCTGGGCATCCTGGGACCGCTGCGGGTCGGGGCGTCCGTCCGCCATCTGGGGCGTTTCGACGCCAGCGCAGTGGTCACCGAGTTCGACCGGGGGGCGTCCGTGTTCTACGGGGTCCCCACCATGTATCACCGGCTGGCCGATCTGATGGACACCGACCCCGATCAGGCCAAGTCCTTGGGACGGGCCCGCCTGCTGATCTCGGGGTCGGCTGGGCTGCCCGCTCACGACCGCCTACGGGTCGAAGCGGCCACCGGTACACCGGTACTCGAGCGCTACGGCATGACCGAAACGCTCATCACCTGCGCCATGACCGTCGATGGTGGTCACGCTCCCGGCACTGTTGGGCCACCGGTCAGCGGGGTGAGCCTGCGGTTGGTGGACGACCATCGCCGAGTCATCCAGCCCGACGACCGGTCCACGGTCGGCGAGATAGAGGTGAAGGGGCCGACGTTGTTCTCGGGCTACCTGGGACGTCCCGACGCCACCCGTGCATGCTTCACCGAGGACGGTTGGTTTCGCACCGGTGACCTGGCCACCTGGGCCGACGGCGGGGCAGTCAAGATCTCAGGTCGGGCGTCGGTCGACCTGATCAAGACCGGTGGCTATCGAGTGGGCGCGGGCGAAGTGGAGAACGCCCTGCTGTCACATCCCGAGGTGGCCGAGGCGGCGGTGACCGCCGAACCCGACGACGACCTGGGCGAACGCATCGTGGCCTGGGTGGTACCGGTGGCCGACCGGTCCCCCTCCGCCGATGACCTGATCAACCACGTCGCCGACCAGCTCAGCCATCACAAGCGTCCCCGCGTCGTACGTTTCATCACCTCGCTGCCCCGCAACGCATTGGGCAAGGTCCTCAAGAACTCGCTCACCCCACCGGCGGGATGAGCGTTCCGCGTCCGCCTTCGGCTCCTTGACCAACCTCGACACTGGTGATCAGGTCGTGGGCGGTCCACCGGGCCAGGAGTGAGATGAGCAGTTCCACGGCAGCCGACTCGCCTCGGCGGTCCGGCGAGGCGTGCACCTCGGCGAAGGCCACGCTCACTCCGGTGGCGGGGTCGGGCCGGATACCCAGCGAGTGCAACCCCGGGACCGGAAGAGCCTGATCCACCAGGTCGCGTCCCAGTTCGTACGCCTCGGTGGCCTCGAGGGTGGTGGTTGTCACCCAGATCCAGCGATCATCGACGGCGATCCGGTAGATCCCGCCGGGACGCACCTCTCCCCGCCCGGCCAGGTCGACCTCGACCGAAGGTTGGCATCCCGGCCCGAGGCCCAGGAATCGCAGGACCTCGCCAGCTTGACGCCGTTCGTGAGCGCGGGCGACCGCACGGTGGAAGGTGACCGGGCTGACCCGAGCCGGCGACTGACCAACGGAGTCGCAGGCACACGATGAGACTCCAGGTGCCACTTCCAGAATGACCTGTCCATGGTGGTGGACCCGGAGGGTCACGCCCGGCAGGGTATGACCCAGGGTTGCCGCCACCCGCAGGGTCGTCATGGCCCGGTCGTCAATCATCAGAGCACCTCCTGAATGTAGTTAGGTAACCCTAACACATGGCGCCACCAGTCGATCAGGCCGTACCTTTCCCGCCATGATCGGAACAGAACGGATCCAGCGAGTCCACGCCAACGGCATCGAACTGGCCTACGAAACCTTCGGAAGCCCCGATGATCCGGTGATCCTGCTGGTCATGGGCCTCGGCACCCAGATGCGGGCCTGGCCCGACGAGTTGTGCACCGTGCTGGCCGACGCCGGCCACCACGTGATCCGCTACGACAACCGCGACGTCGGCCTCTCCACCCACATCGACGCCCCGGCGCCGAGCCTGGCCGACATGATCCTCAAGCGCGGTGCCCCCTATTCCATGGGAGACATGGCCAACGACGCCATCGGCTTGGTCGACGCCCTCGACATCGACCGCTTCCACCTGGTCGGTGCCTCCATGGGCGGAATGATCGCCCAGACCGTGGCCCTGGCCCAGCCCCAGCGCATCCGCTCCCTGGCTCTGATCATGACCTCGACCGGCTCCCGCCGAGTGGGCCGACCTACCCCGTCGGTGATGCGGCGACTGGCCTCCCAGAACGAGCCCACCGACCGCCAGGCCGCCATCGACGCCACGGTCGAGACCTACCGGGTGATC
>CAUJFC010000255.1 GCA_963169755.1 Actinomycetota bacterium
CCCACCCTGCCCCCGAGGTGACCCCGTGACAGAGCCCGCACCCACTTCCGACTTGGTGACCATCGAGGTCCACGACCAGATCGCCACCGTCACGCTCAACCGACCCGAAGCCCGCAACGCCCTTTCGGGGGCCTTGATCAGCGCGCTCCGTCGGGCGGTGCGCTGGGCCCAGACCGAAGACAGCGTCGATGTGATCGTGTTGACCGGCGCCGACCCCGCCTTCTGCGCCGGGCTCGACCTGAAGGAACTGGGCGCGGGGTCGACCACCCTCACCGACACCAAGCCCACCGAGGCGACCCCGGTGGCCGAACGGGGCCCCCTTCCCCCCGGCCCCAAACCGGTCATCGGGGCCGTGAACGGTGCGGCCATAACCGGCGGGTTCGAACTGGCCCTGGCCTGTGACTTCCTGGTGGCCTCGGAACGGGCCCGGTTCGCCGACACCCACGCCCGAGTGGGTATCCAGCCCTGGTGGGGTCTGACCGTGCTGCTGCCCCAAGCCATCGGGCTGCGCCGGGCCCGCGAGATGAGCGCCACCGGCAACTTCCTCGACGCCAGAACCGCGCTGGAGTGGGGACTGGTGAACCATGTGGTACCCCACGACGAACTGATCCCCTTCACCCACGGCCTGGCCGCCGACATCGCCTCCAGCGACCAGGCCGCGGTACGCCAGATCTACGCCACCTACCGGGCCGGATCGCTGGCCACCGGAGCCGACGCCTGGTTGATCGAATCCGATGCCGCCGAGGCCTGGCAGGGAAGAGGTCTGGACGCCGCCGAGATCGAACGCCGCCGAGCCGCAGTGGTCGACCGGGGACGGACCCAGCTCGGCTGAGCCATGTCGGGCACCTGCCCCCTCGGGATCAGTTCTCCAGCGGACCGGTCCCGTCATCGATGGTGGTGGAGGATCGACCGGGACCGCCGCTGGCACCCAGGCCGGGAACACCCTGAGTGCCTCCGGTCGGGCCAGTATCGCCGAGGCCCGGCTCATCGCCAGTGGTGGTCGTGGTGGTGTCGTCCGGGCTCTGCGAGCAGACCTCGGCAGTCTGGAAACCTTCGATGGTGAACCGGCTCAGCGGGTTGAGACTGACCACCCGGTTCTCGCGCAGGTCGGTGGAGCGGTAGCGGATGCCAACTGGTCCACCGTCGCGGCGAAAGGCCACCAGCCGCAACAGCTCACCCCGGGGCGGGTCACGGAACGGGGTCACGGTGGTGAACCCCTCGGGGGCAGCCCCGACCACGAAGGAGTTGAGCGGGGTGGGCGGGCCCTGCACTTCCCAGAACTCCTCGCTGTCGGGGCTCCACAAGACCATGCGGGTGAAGGCACCGGCTGCGCAGTCGGGCACCCTGGCCACCTGGAAGCCACCAGCCAGGTGCAGACCCAATGGCGCCGACCAGTTGTCTTCTCCCAACTGATCGCGACTGACCTCGGGCAGAACTGACACCGCCCGGTTGGCCAGCATCACCACGGCGGCCCCCGTGGCCATCAGCACTACCAACAACGCCACGGTGGAGGCCCAAGGCCGGTTCCACCAATGCCGGGCAGCCACCGGCGTACTCACGACGGCGGAACCACAGCGGCGACCAGACGGCTGATGAGTCGTTCCCACTCGGTGGCGTCGGGCAGCGGGGCGTCGACCGCCTCCAACAGCAAGAACCCCAGACCCACGGCGTTGCAGAAGGTGACCACGGCGTCGGTGTCGAGCCCGGGGTCCATGCCGCCGCCGGCCTTGGCAGCCTCGACTATGTCGGCCAGACGCTGGTTGCGGTCTCCCATGCCCCTTTGCAGGATCTGTTTCACTTCGGGTTCGTGACGGGAGGCGGTGAACGACTCGAGCAACATGCCAGGTACCGATGCCCCGCCATCGGAGGGCGCCCGGTCGAGTAGATGGCTGGCCGCCACCCGCAGCACGTCCTCCATGCGTCCGTTGAAGCGCTGATCCTCGAACAGCGCCTCGAACTCACCCTCGGTGGCCTCGGTGAGGGCGGCGGCCAACAGATCGGCCTTACCCCGATAGCGCGAGTAGATGGCCCCGGTGGTGACCCCCGCCCTGCGGGCGATGCCCGCCACCCGGGCCCCGGCATAGCCCTTGTCGGCGAACTCGGCCGCCGCCGCCGCCAGCAGCCGAGCCCCCAGCCGATCCGACTGAGGTCCATCCTCACCACGGTCCACTACAGGCGAGGAAAGGGTCACCTCAGGAGGATACTGCCACCGACGAGGCCGTCTCAGCCCGACGTCGCCACCATCGGATCACCAGCAGGACCCCTGGCAGGTCGGCGACCACCTCTCGCGCGCTGGACCGGTCCGGGGCGAACGGTGAGCAGAGGAAGAACAGCCCGAGAAACGCAAAGGCCGGAATGAATGTGAATCCCATGACCAACTGGGTACCGAGATGGAAAAGAATCAGTCCCCCACCCCACAAACGGTGAAGTCGCGGGCGAAGAACCGCAAGGAGCGCGAAGCTCTCCAGGTAGATGGTTCCGGTGAACAGCACCCAGCCCGGAAAACTGTTACGCACCAGGAAGTCGCCGAGAATCGCTCGTTGACTGGTTTCCATCAGTCGATCCGCCACGATCAGCGAGAAAGCGTTCAGATCAAATGCACTGGGGCGGGAGGCTGCTATTGCTTTAAAAGCGTGGGCCAACTTCCAGAGCCCAGTTAGCGTATAGAAGAAGAGGGAAATGACCTGGACGGCCCACACTACGGATAGCACCGAGTGACGAACTCTCGCGGTCGGAGTCCGGAGCATCTTCGACGTCGGAAGCGCGACGAAAAGCCCTGAGGCCCACAGCCACATGTGGAAGTCATGATTGACCTTCCCAAATCCATTCTTGACCGCCATGTACTGCAACAAACCCACGAAATACAGGGATCGAAAACTTCGGTAGGTCGGCCACAACGCTGCCGATAGAGAGCCCACCAGGAACAGCCCGAGGATCAGGTCGATGTGACCTCGCGGTGAGGATGCGTCGATCCATGCCGCTGGCCACTGCGGATTGATCACAGATGAATCCCGAAGATCGAGCCAACGGTTCATTTCCATGACTGTGAACATCAGGCTCATCGCGTAGAAGGCACGGATGACCATCAAGGCACGATCGTGGGCCCGTGTTTGATTTTTGATGGTCTGAGCGATTCCTTGAACCGGGACGCTGCGTACATGGCGAACGGTCCAGACGACTGGTCGTCCAAGTACAGACACGAGTGCATCGGACAACGCATTCAAATTACTCAACTCGGAACTCCCCGAGCACTTCTTCAGAGATGTAACAATCGCAGAAGTACCGATCAATTACGTCATATTTGCGACGAACCAGCTCGTAACGTACCGGTGCGGCATCTGCCAAGAACCGATCCTCGAACAGCGCGAGCCGGTCGGCCAGGATCTTCTCGCGCCCTGGAGTGGTGGCCGCGCCGATTGCCTGAGTCAACACCGACGCGTCCGGCGATGAGTAGTTCAGTCCGAACCCACCGGATTGCTCAAAGTACACACCCCAGGCCAACGGCTCACCGTGGACCTCCAGCAGCCTAATTCCGTAGTTGGTCTCAACCTGGTTGGGGACCTTGGAAAACAACGACCACCTGAATACTGGAAACAGTTCAGGGTCAGAATTCAGGCCATGGGCGAGCAGTACCCCTGAGTACCCCACCACCATCAAGAACACGAGGACCAGGTGCAGGATCGTCCTCCGCATGCCCGGTCAGGCTAGATCAACGGTGGGCGCCACATTGGCCAACTCTGTGTCACATGGATTCCTCCGGCTGGAGCACCGCAAGCTGTTGCTGGCGGCCGAGTCTCCCGAGGATCTGCTCGACCAGATGGACCGATGGGAGCCGTCCACTGTTTCCAAGTGGCTCGGACCCGAGGACCGCTGATCACAGCAGGGAGTCGACAACCTCTGACACCGCGGTCAGCAGCGCTCCCAATCGCTCACTGGCCCTGAACTCGGCCCTGTGAAGTCCGTCGCGGGACTGAACTGGTTCGTACACCTCGGCGTAGCACTTGAGCTTGGGCTCTGTTCCACTCGGACGTATCACCACCCGCCCTCCGTCCAACGCGTAGGTGATCACGTTGGCGGGGGCCAGCCCGGCGTCGGGATCACCATGGGCCAGATCTGACACGGCGACCACTTTCGCCTCCCCGAACCACCCGGGGGGGCGAACCCGAAGGGATTCCATAGCGGCAGCTATCCGCCCCGTCCCACCTGGACCAGCCTGCCGTCGAACCACCTGACCCGTCTGGTGCACCCCGTGGGTCACCGCCAGGTCATCTAGGACATCGAGAATGTTGCGGCCCGCTGCCGCCTGGTCGGCCACCAACTCCAACAGGACCAGAGCTGAGGTGATCCCGTCCTTGTCGGGGGCGGCTCCCCCCACATAGAACCCCAGCGCCTCTTCGTAGGCCATGACAAGCCGTTCGTCTGGCCCGGCAGCCCGGCTGATCCACTTGAATCCGGTGAGAGTCCGGCGGTGGGCCACTCCGGCCGCGGCTGCGACCTTGCCCAGTAGGGCCGACGACACCACGCTGCTGGCCATCACATCACCCGGGCGGACACGGTTTCTGGCTATGAGCTGGTGGGCCAGGAGAGCTCCGATCTCATCGCCCCGGAGCTGTCTCCACTCGACAACCGCGTCGGAACTCGCCCCTGCCGACCGGGCCGGCACCACCACGGCAAGACGGTCACCATCAGGGTCGTGCGCCAACGCGACGTCGGCAGCGATTCCCGAGGCCAAGGCGACCACTCGGGCCAGAGCCGCGCCTTCCTCGGGGTTGGGGAAGGCCACGGTGGGAAAGTCGGGATCCGGCTGGGCCTGCTCTTCCACCGGCTGCACCCGCCGATGACCGGCCTCGGCCAGCACTCGGCCGAAAAGCTCACCGGCAACTCCGTGGAGCGCGGTGTAGGCCACCGTGAGCTCGGCCGCTGGGGGATGATCCACCAACTCGAGGGCCGCCGCCACGTAACGGTCGACCACAGCATCGTCGACAAGCTCTACCCGCTCATCGGTCAGCTCCACTCGGGGGACGTCCGACGCACTGGGCAGTCCCCCCATGACACGACGAATGTCGCGATCGGCTGGAGAGACGATCTGGTGCCCGGAATGATCGAAGACCTTGTAGCCGTTGTCGCCCGCCGGATTGTGACTGGCGGTGACCATGACTCCAGCGTCGGCACCTAGATCGACCACTGCGAAAGCCAGCATCGGCGTAGGAGAGACGTCCGGCATCATCTTGACCGTGACACCGGCGGCAGCCAGAACCTCGGCGGTCACACGGGCGAAGTCGTCGGATCGGTGACGAGCATCGAAGCCAACCACAACGGTCGCGGGACCGGAAAGGCCACGACTGGCCCGCCCTTTGGTGACCCAGGCAGCGACGCCGGCCGCCGCCCTGGTGACTACCGCCACGTTCATGCGATTTGGGCCGGCCCCCATCGGGGCCCGCAGCCCTGAGGTGCCGAAATCAACCAAGTGGGAGAACCGATCCGCCAGTTCGGCCGGATCTCCGGAGTCGCCCAACTCCAGCAGCTCGCGGCGGGTGACCGGGTCTGGATCATCAGCCAGCCAATCCAACATGGCTGCGTCCAGGTCGTCGGGGCGCATGGCCATGTCGTTCATCTCACGCCGCATCGATCACCGGAAAGGTGAATTCGTAGCCTTGGGCGCGGAGTTCGTCGATCATCATGGGCAGAGCGGCCAGAGTGGTGTTGCGCCCCTTGCCGCCGGCGTCGTGCAGCAGGATGATCGCGCCCGGTGCTA
>CAUJFC010000256.1 GCA_963169755.1 Actinomycetota bacterium
TCGGAGTTCTCCCGCCGGGACCCTGGCACCGCCAACATCTATGTGGTCACCGATGACCCCACCACCGTGCACCAGCGCTGCACCGCCGCCAACCTGGAGCTGGTGATCGATCTGAGCGAACCCGAATACGACCCGGGCGGCCTGGTCTTCGGAGTTCGTGACCCCGAAGGCAACCTCTGGAGCTTCGGCACCTACCCCGGCGAATAGGACGGCTTCGGCCAGGGTTGGTTGGGTTGAACGGGCCGGGGCTCGGGGTCAGCGGAAGTTACGGGAGGCGGTGGCGGCGGGGAGTGGGAGCAGTGAGATGGCCTCGGCCACCACGTTCACCACCCCCTCGGCCGTCTCCAGCCGTCCCCTCACCAACAGGGCCGGAGCGCTCTGCACCAGACGACGGTGCCGCACCCAGCATCCCTTCGACACCACCACGTTGATCAGCCCAGTCTCGTCTTCGAGGCTCACGAACGTGGTTCCCCCAGCGGTGGCCGGGCGCTGCCGGTGGGTCACCACCCCCGCCACCAGCACCCGGCTCCAGCCGGGCTGATCCTCTGACCCGCTCGCTGACCCGGTTGCCGCCCCGGCCGACACCCTGTCGATCAGGCCGGAGGCCGGAGTAACCCCCAAGCGGTCGAGTTCGGCCCTCACGAACCGGGTGGGATGCCCGCCGGGGGCGATACCGGTGGCCCACAGGTCGGCCTGGGCGGTCTCGCGCTCATCCATACCGGGCAGAGCCGGAGCCCGAGCTCCGGTGACCACACCCTCGAGCTGGTCCGGTGCCCCCTGGGCCACCGCCCCCGCCGCCCAGATGGCAGCCCGCCGCCCCCCACCCGGCGCCCGACGGTCGGTCCCCGGGCGATCAGTCCCCCGACGATCAGTCCCCCGGCGATCAGTCGCCACCGGATCGGGAGCAGACGTTGGCCGATCGAAACACGAGAACGCCCCAGCGGTGGCCAGGGCCTCGAGCATGGGCAGGGTCAACCCCGGATTGCGACGGGCCACGTCTTCCATCGACCGGTAAGGCCGACCGGCCGCGATCGCCTCAGCCAGATCCGACCCGATCCCGCGCACCGAACCGACCCCCAGCCGCACCACCGGGCCACCCCGTCCCCATCTGGTCCAGCCTCCCCCACCAGCCCCACCAGCCCCATCAGCCCTACCAGCTCCACAAGCACCACCAGCACCACCAGCCCCACCAGCACTATCAGCCTCACAAGCACCACCAGACCCACCAGCCACATCAGTCCCATCAGGAGGACTCGGGTCGGGGGGTTCGAGGGTGGCGGTGGCCGCTGAGGCGTTCACGCACGGAGTACGCACCTCTACCCCGTGACGGGTGGCATCGGCCACCAACGAATGAGGCGAGTAGAAGCCCATGGGCTGGGCGTTCAACAACCCGGCACAGAAAGCCGCCGGATGGTATCGCTTGAACCAGGCCGAGGCGTACACCAGGTAGGCGAAGCTCACCGAGTGGCTCTCGGGAAAGCCGTAGTTGGCGAACGACGCCAGCTTCACGTAGATCTCGTCGGCCACCTCTCCGGTGATACCCCGCTCGGCCATCCCCTCGTACAGACGAGACCGGAGCCGCTCCATTCGTTCGACCGACCGCTTGGATCCCATGGCCTGACGGAGCTGATCGGCCTCTGCGGCGCTGAAGCCCGCCACGTCCATGGCCATCTGCATGAGCTGCTCCTGGAACAGCGGTACCCCCAGGGTCTTGGCCAGAGACCGCTCCAACAACGGGTGCAGGTAGGTCACCGGTTCCCGCCCGTTGCGGCGCCGGATGTAGGGGTGCACCGACCCGCCCTGGATGGGTCCGGGGCGGATGAGAGCCACCTCGACCACCAGGTCGTAGAAGGTTCGGGGCCGCAGGCGAGGCAGGGTGGCCATCTGGGCCCGGGACTCGACCTGGAACACCCCCACCGAATCGGCCCGGCACAACATCTCGTAGACCTCGGGGTCCTGAGCCAGATTGGCCAGGTCGATGCGGGGTCCTCCGGCCGCCGCCACCAAGTCGACCATGTGGTGCAGAGCGCTGAGCATGCCCAGACCCAACAGGTCGAACTTCACCAGCCCCACCGCCGCACAGTCGTCTTTGTCCCACTGCAAGACGCTGCGGTCGGCCATGCGGGCCCACTCCACCGGGCACACCTCCACCACCGGCCGGTCGCACACCACCATCCCCCCCGAGTGGATGCCCAGGTGTCGGGGGAAGTGCTCGACCTCACATGCCAGGTCCATCACCTCGGGCGGGATCTCGTTGTCGGCCCCTGGCCCCCGCTGGTCCCTCAACCGCTTCCACGGGTCGAGCTGACGGGACCAGGCGTCCTGCTGACCGGGGTCGGCCCCCAGGGCCTTGGCCATGTCACGCACCGCCGAGCGGGCCCGGTAGGTGATCACGTTGGCCACCTGAGCGGCGTTGGTTCGCCCGTAACGGTGGTAGACGTACTGGATCACCTCCTCTCGGCGGCCGCTCTCGATGTCGAGGTCGATATCGGGTGGACCGTCTCGTTCGGGCGACAGGAACCGCTCGAACAGCAGGCCCAGACCCACGGCGTCGACCTTGGTGATGTCGAGCGCCCAGCAGGCGGCACTGTTGGCGGCCGAACCCCGCCCCTGGCAGTAGATGTCGTTGCGCCGACAGAACTGCACGATGTCCCACACGATCAGGAAGTAGCCGGGGAAGCCCAGCTCGTCGATCATGGCCAGCTCGTGGTCGATCTGGACCCAGGCCCGAGAGTTGGGAGTGCGGGGTCCGTAACGGTCGGGCCGGGCCGCCCCCTCCTCGACCAGCCGCCGCAGGAACGCCATCTCGCTCAACCCGTCGGGGCAGGGGTAGGGCGGCAGCCGGGGTGCCACCAGCCTCAGGTCGAAGGCACATGACCGTCCCAACTCGGCTGCCGCCTCGACCACCCCGGGATAGCGAGCGAAGCGCCGGGCCTGCTCGGCTCCCAACCGCAGGTGGGCACCCCCGCTGACGGTCAACCAGCCGTCGGCTTCGGCCAGGCTGGCCCGAGCCCCCACCGCCGCCAGAGCGGCCGCCAGCCGCCGACGGCCGGGCAGCGCGTAGTGCACGTGGTTGGTGGCCACCAGGCCCACCCCCCGCCGCATGGCCAGGTCGGCCAGCACGTCGTTGCGGTGCGAGTCCAGCGGGTCTCCGTGATCCCACAACTCGACCTGCACGGTGTCCACCCCGAAGGCCGCCACCAGCCGGTCCAGCTCACGGGCAGCGGCGGCGGGACCGTGTGTGGCCAACGCCCGGGCCAGTGGCCCGTCGAGACCGCCGGTGAGTACCACCCAGTCGTCTCCTCCGACGCTTGCCCGACCCGGCCCGGCCCCTGACAGGTCGGCCAACTCGCTGAGGGTGATACGGGGGGCACCCTTGGTGCCACTCATCTGGGCGGTGCTCAGGGCCCGTGACAGCCGGGCGTAACCGGCCGGATTGCGGGCCAACACCACCAGGGACACCTCGCTGTCGCCGAGCCCGGATTGACCCGTGTCGTCCGGACCACCCCTGCCACCACCGCCACCAGACACCCCGGAGTTCAGAGTCACCTCAGCTCCGAACACGGTGGGCAACCCCACTGCCCGGGCCGCCTCGGCAAAGCGCACCACCCCGTAGAAGCCGTTGCGGTCAGTGACCGCCAGCGCCTCCAACCCCAGACGCACCGCCTCGGTCACCAGTTCCTCGGGATGCGAGGCCCCCCGCAGAAAGCTGAAGTTGGTGTGACAGTGCAGCTCGGCGTAGCCAACGGTGTGGGTCGGCACCGCCAGGTCAACGGGGGCCTCGAATCGGGCCCGTTTGCGAGACCAGGCCGGAGAGTCACCACCGGTTACCCAGAACGGGTCCTCCTCCCTGGCCCCTGGGGCGGTCAGCCCGCGAGACGACAGTCGCCTCTCGAGTTCTGACCAGGGAACGGACGGGTTGTTGAACCCCATACCGCCACCATCGCGTCCGAACACATGTTCGGTCAACTGGTGGGGGCGGTACCTCCCGAAGCGTGGTCGGCTTCGGTCACCGGACCACCGCCCCCACACCCGCCGGTGCCACAACCTTCGGGCACCGAGCCCGGCTCGCGCAGCTCGGCCACCGCCGCCCACAAGTCGGTGGCGGTGGGCTCACCCACGAACGACCGGTGCACCAGCCCGAACGCATCGGCCACCACCACCATGGGTACGGCGTCCACCTTGTATCGCTGATGCAGAGCCCGGTGCTCCTGGGCATCCACCGACTGCACCGCCACCGCCGGCGCCTCGAGCACCATGGCCTTGTCGACCGTGCCGACACAGGCCGCACAGGTCGACGACGAGAAGACCACCACCAGCCAGGGAGCTTCGGGGCGTTCGAAGTCGGCCCGGTCGAGCTGGGTGGGTACCACCCAGCTAGGACCCTGCTCGGGAGCGTCGGTGTCTCGGCGGCGCAGCACCAAGGCCACCACCACCGCCACCGCCACCAACACCGCCACGATCACGATCTGGAGCACCGCTCCAGTCTGGTCAAAGCGGGGGCAGAGTCACCACCTGGTCGGGGAACGGGGTGGCCAGATCGGTTGAGATGCCGCGCCCAGTCGTGGCCCACTGGGTCCGACCGACCACCACCCCGGACTCGGCCGAGATGATCAGAGCAGAGCCAGGGTCGGTGTCCTCCAAGTCGAGAGTCACCCGTCCCCGGGCCGGAACGGTGACGGTGGCACCGGGTACCGACCGGCTGCGTCCGCCCACCAACTCTCGGACCTTCACCGACACCGCCACCTCGGAGGGGTTGGCCACCACCACCTGGGAGGTCACAGCCTCGTTGGCTCCTCTGCCGGCCAGGAACCACGAGCGGGAAGCCACCGGAGAACCGGCGGTGACCGCGAAGCCCGGGGCGTACACCGTGAACCCACCGCTCTGCGATGACGGGGCTTCATCACGGGTGTCAGGGTCGAGGGTGGTGGTGGGGGCGTCGGGGTCCTGTTCGGGTACCCGGTCGTCGTCGGGCTCCTCGGGCACCACCTCGGCGTCGGGGTCACCCTCGGTCGGCTCGGGTTGGGAATCGCGCTCTCCGGAGAACCACACCAGTTCGGCCCCCACACCGACATCGGTGGTCGACTCGGCCCGAAGGGTGAGTTCCATACCCCCCATGAACTCCACTCGGTCGGTCAGATCCACCAAGGCCTGATCACCGGCGTCGATGGTGACGGTGATGGGAGCGATCGGCTGGTAGCGCCGGGGATCGTCGAAGCCCACCGTCAGCTCCACCTGGGTCCGCTCGCGTCCCGGGTTGAGCAGTGCCACCTGGGTCCGTCCGCCGTCCACGATCCTCACGTCAGGAAAGAACCAGCGGGTGGCGGGCTTGGCCAGAGCCGGCGCCGAAGCCAGCCCCCGCGGGGCCTCGGTGGCCAGGGCCGCGGGACCGCTGCCGGTAACGGCATCTCCGCTGCCGTCGTAGGTCTGGAGCCGGTCCACCACTATGCGTCCGGTCCGGGTGGAGATCCGCGCCGCCACCTCGGCTCGTCGGGACGGGTTCTCCACCGTGACCACCCGCAGCGATCGGGCGGGGATGGCCAGACCGCGCAGTGCCCGGGGAGCGATCGGCCCCTCGTTGGTGGCGAAGGAGATGTCCACGGCGGTGGGATCGGGGAAGGGGTTGAACAGGGCGAGCTGCATCAGGGCTCCCCTGACCGTCGAGCCCGAGGGGACGTACCAGGTACTGGCGGCGGCCGCCGAGCACGGTGACAGCTCGAACCCGTCGGGTCCGTCAACCTGACGTTCCACCGTGGCTCTTCCTCCGAACACCTCGACGGTGGCAGCCGCCCACTTTCCGGCATGCACGTCCCGGGCTCGGACCCTCACCCGTCCAGCAGCGGGCACCTCCACGGTCTCGGCGCGGGGCCTGCCCTCCTCACCGAACACGGTGACGGTGGCCGTAGCGCCCCGGTCAGCCGAGTTGGCGATGACAACCGACAGATCGGCCCGTTCGCCCGCTCCCAGCGCCGAGCCGCCGGCACAGAACCAGGTGGACGACACCGGCCGGGGTACCGCCGCCACCGGCATCATGGTCTCGGGGGAGGTCACCGCCACATCCCGAAGAACCGGTGGCTCAGCGGTTTCGGTGACGTACACCGCGGCACCGATCACCGCCACCAGCATCAGGAACGGAAGCCAGCGTCGGGGCGTGAACCGGCGGGTGACGCGGGCATGACGACCCGCACGGCGCCTGGCCATCACTGGTAACTCCCCTCTGCCGCACTCCGCTCACGGCGACGCAGCCGCCGCCTCAGCACCAGCACCGCGACCCACGCCAGCACCTGGCCGGCCGAAGCCAGCCGGTGGGTGATCGGGGTCCGGTAGGTGAGCGATCCAACTCCGGCACGGGTGGTGGTGAACAGGTTGGCCCAGCCGTAGTCGGTGCGACGAGCCACCGGGACACCGTCCACCCGCAGTTGCCATCCGGGGTCGGAGGTCTGGGCCACCAGCACTTCGCCGGGCTTGGGGATCCGCCCGGCTGCCCCCACCGCTCCCCGATCCCGGGTGAGCGCGGGGACGGCCGTTGAGAGGTCGTCGCGCACGGCGTCGATGAACGCGGTGCGGTCTCCTTCGCGGGCTGGTAGCACTGACCGTGCGCTGGGAGCCGCCGTGTTGCGGTACACCAGAAGGCCATCGGCCACCGGCAGCTCCTCGAGGTCGATCTGCTGCTCCAGCATCGCGGTGAGGGCCCGAGGCGGAGTGCGCTGGCCGGTGATGGTGGTGCTCGACGGGGCCAGCCGGCTGATCACCACGATGGTCTCTATCCCCATCGGAGCCAGCAGGTGCCCCAACCGGTCGGTCCGCCTGTCCTGGGCGATGCGCAGGGCCCGGGCCAACAGGGGCGTCGCCCCAGGCGGCGCCCCGGGCAACCGGTCGGCCACCGTCGGAATACCCCGGTCGGTGGCGGCGTAGGCCACATCGTCGTCGTAACGCCAACCGACCGCCGGCAGCATCTCGGGATCGCCGATCCACAGCACTCGGGCGGCAGGCTGCCCGTGGCTGTCCACCAGCGGGTCCAGCGAGGTGTCGTATCCGTGGGCGGGCATTCGCCAGCGGCCGTCGATCAGGCTGGCGGCCAGCGGAGCCGAACCCGCCACCACTCCCAGCGCCGCCACCACCGACACGATCTGGCGCCACCCCAGACGGTAGGCCCGTAGGTCGGTGTCGAAGCTGGCCAGTCCGAGGGCGGCCGTCAGGGCCAGGGCGGCGGCCGCCGGAGCCAGCACCACCTCGGCGGCGGGAAGACCGAAGGGCAGGTGGCCGGCCTGCCCGGCCCACAGGATCCCCCAACCGGTGAGGGCCACGAACCAGGCTCGCACCGCCCACTCCAGCCGCCACGACCGACCGATGAGAACGGCCAGAACTCCAGCCGGCAAGAACGCCCACCCCAACGGCTCGGCCCCCCAGGGACCACTTTCGAAGCGAAGTACCCGGCCCAAAGTGAGCGGACCACCGTTGGTGGAGCCCACGCCAGCCACCGCCTCCCACCACGACGGTGCGGTTATCAGCTCCCAACTCCAGGGTAGATGGAGGGCCACCGCTACCAGCGCTGCCCCCAAGGTCACTCCCAGCAGTCGCGGGACGCCGGCAAAGCGAAAACAGAACACTGACCCCAGGGCCAGCGCGACCCCGGTGGCCACCGCCATGATCACGAACGACGGCACCACTGCCGCCACCAACGCCAGCAACAGCCCCAGTCCGAGAGTGAGGGGTACCAGGCGACGGGCCGGGGGCGGTGATGACGGAGCGGGATCGTCGTCATCGAGCTGACGCGGACCAAACGGGGCGACGCCGGTGGAACGTCCCAAGGCCAGCAGCAACCACGGTGAAGCGGCGTAGGCCACCAGACCACTCCACGAACCTCGGGCCAGCGCGTTGTACGGAACCGGGATGGCCAGATACACGGCGAAGGCGGCGACGCTGGCCCGGCTCGAGCCGATGGGGCGGGCCAGGCGCCAAGCTCCGATGCCGCCCGCCGGGATCATTCCCACGATCAACACCACCCGCAGCACCCTCATGGCCCCCGCCATGAGGTACCCGAGAACTCCGAGCAGCGCCAGGGCGGTGGGCTGCCCACCTGGACCGCCGAGCCCGTCTCGGCTCCACCCGCTCCACCAGGCGTTCAGCAGGGTTCCGGGCGAGTCCGGGAACCGGGACAACTCACCGATGGCCGGGATGTCTCCCCAGACCAACTCCCGCGAGCTGACCAGCAGAAGAATGGCCAGAGCCAGGGCGAAGACCCCGGCGAACTGGCTGGAGCCGGCCTGAAAAGCGCCAGCCAGATCACGAGTCGAACGGGTGAAGGTGGTGACCCGATCGTCTCGTCGCGCCAGCTGGCCTCGCATGAGTGCGTTCAGCCGGGCATTGCCCGACACCTGGAACTGGCGCACGTCCGAGTCGCTCACTCCCCTGGAGGCCCGGACGCGCTTACGGCGGGCCAGGGCCGACGGGAGCCGCTTCAGGTTCCACGGCCAGGCACCCAACACATCGCGGGCCTGGCCGGGGTTGCCCGAAACCAGTCCGTAGAGCGCCTCCACCACCGCGAACAGCAGGGCCTGGGGCAACACCCTCAGCCGGTGCCAGAAGCCGTAGGCCACCAGGGTGGTGCGGAGCCGGTGACGCGCCAGGCGCCGTCGACGATCGTCGACCTCGATGCGTTCACCCAGCGCTTCGAGGTGACGAACCCGGGCTGCGGGAGCCACCATGACCCGGGCACCGGCGGTGTGGGCCCGCCAGGAGATGTCCAGGTCCTCGCCCAGGTAATCGATGGCTTCGTCGAAGCCGTGGAGCGCCGCGAACAGGTCGGCTCGAACCAGCATGCAGGCACCAGGAACCGCGAACACGTCGCGCACCGCGTCGTGTTGCTCCTGGTCGAGCTCGCCGACCTCCACGTAGGGAGCCAGGACGCCGGTCTTGTCAGCGCCCAGGCCGACCTGGAGCAGCCGCGTCGGGTCGTGCCAGTCCACCAGCTTGGGGCCGATGATGCCGGCGTTGGAGCGGAAGGCCTCTTCCACCAGTTGGCGGACCGAGTCGTCCTCCAGCGCGATGTCGTCGTGAACGAACAGGTAGAAGGTGGCGCCCTCGACCAGCTCGGTCACCAGGTTGGCGGCCGTTCCGTAGCCCCGATCCTCCTCCAGCCGGTGGAGGTGAGCGTCGGGCACGATCCGGTGCACCCGGTCTTCCAGCTCCTCGGTGCTGGCGTTGTCGATCACCACCAGTCCGAGGTCGGGGTAGGTCTGGCGGGAGATGCTGGTGAGCGTCTCTTCGAACCAGTCACCCGGAT
This sequence comes from Actinomycetota bacterium, assembly GCA_963169755.1. GTDB lineage: Bacteria > Actinomycetota > Acidimicrobiia > Acidimicrobiales > Iamiaceae > Aquihabitans. The sequence continues at coordinate 9,287 of CAUJFC010000256.1, forward strand.
CCCGGGACACCATCACCACCACTACCGGAGGTACCACGGCTGGTAGCGGGCTTGGGTCGGGGCCGGTCTCGGTGGAAGGGGTACCGGACTCTGTGGGTCGGAGTCGCACGATTGCCCGAGGCTACCGGCGCCCTCCGGGCGGATCAGGTACCCCCCTCTCGATCGGTGAAGCGTCACCCGAAATGGCTGAGTCTTCGGTCACAGTGCTTGCAACTGTTATGCACAGTGCGTAGCATTGTGAGCGAATCCTCTCCCCTCTTCGTGTCAGGAGTAACACCGATGGCCGATCTGAGCCTCGACACCGTCACCTCGTTCGCACGCGACGCCTTCTACGTGAGCGTTGGCGCTGGCGTCATCGCCTTCCAGAAGCTCCAGGTCCAGCGCGTCGAGCTCTCCAAGTCGCTCACCACCCAGTTCGGTGACGCCAAGGAGCTGCTCGACGAGGCCAAGGACAACGCCGAGAAGTCTCTCGGTACGGTCTCCGAGCTGGTCGAAGATCGGGTGAAGCTGGTCGAAGAGCGCCTGGCTGCCGTCGAGGCCCGCCTCGAGGCCGTGCTCTCCCAGGTCGAGGACAAGCTCCCCGAGCAGGCTCGTGACCTGGTCAAGCAGGCCCGCGAGCTGGTTGGGCTTGCCGCCTGAGGGGATCTCCCTGACATCTAGCGGGTGCTTGCTGTCACCGCTGGCAACTGATCCCCCTTGCCTGAAGGGTCGGCCTGATGGCCGGCCCTTCAGCGCGTCCCGATCCGTGCCCTGCCACTCCGCTACCCCGAGGCCGACAGCGGGGCTCCTATGCTTCACGGGCCATGTCAGACCGGGAACTGGTTCGTAGCTACATCGAGCGGGCAGCCGTCCGAGCCGACGGCGACCTGGGTCAGTACGTGCGTGACCGGGTGGCCGAGGCCCGGCCTCATGCCCACGCCGGCGCCGAGGTGCCCGAAGGGGCCCGGCTCCGCGGCGTGAAGCAGGCAATGGTCGCCGCTTCCCGCCCCGTCACCTCTCACCAGTCGGTGGTCAACAACCAGGTGCTCGATGCCCTCGATCGGGTGGCTGAGGACCTGCGTGAGCTGGCGGCCCGGGTCACCACCACCGACCAGTACGTATCGAGGGTCCGCGCCACCGCCGCCACCATCGAAGGCCTGGTCGACGAGCTGGTGGTCGGGTTCGAGGCCGAGCGCCGGGCCCGCGAAGAGTTGGGCGGTCGCCTAGAGGCCGAGCTGGAGCGGGCAGAGCGCTTCCGGGAGGACATCGGTGCCGAGCTGGCCGCCATGCGGGCCCGTCAGGACCAGGTTCTGCGGGCCGCCCGTGAAGCCCTGCCCGACGGTCCGTCTCCTCTGACCCTGCTCAGCCGGGAACTGTCGGTTCACGACGACACCCTCTATGAAGCCATCGAGGACGCCTTCCGCGGCACCCGCGAAGCGGTGACCGACATGTTGCGCGGCTACCTGGACGACGTCCGGGCCGTTCCCGGTGACAACCCGGTGGTGGACGTCGGCTGCGGCCGGGGCGAATGGCTCGAACTGCTGAGCCACGAGGGGATCACCGCCTACGGCTGCGACACCAACCAGGTGGCGGTGGACCGTGGACTGCGCCTGGGGCTCGACATCCGCCTCGCCGATGCCGTCGATCACCTGGGCGGCATCGAGCCGGGCTCGGTGCGGGCGGTCACCAGCTTCCATGTGGCCGAGCACCTCTCGCTCGACACCTTGGTGGCCCTCATCGACGCCGCCTTCCTGGCCCTTCAGCCCGGAGGCCTGCTGATACTCGAGACCCCCAACCCCAACAACCACCAGGTGGGGGCCGCCAACTTCTACCTGGATCCCACCCATCTCAAGCCGTTGCACCCGCTGTTCTTGCAGTTCCTGGTCACCTCCCGCGGGTTTGCCGACGTGGCCGTGCGCGAGCTCCACGGACCGGGGTTCGAGGGCCTCCTCCCCACCGACCTCGCTGGCGACCCGAACCGCACCACCCCGTTCGTGGAGGCCCTGAACCAGGCATTCGCTTCGGCCCTGGACTACGCCGTACTGGCCCGCAAGCCCGGGTCACCGTCAGACCCGGCCTGAGAGAGACGGTCCTCGGGTGCGCCGCCGTCGCGTCGCCATTCTCAAGCCCGACTACTACGGGATCGTGGGCGGGTTCGAACGAGTGGTGGACATCCTCGACGACGCCCTGACCACCGACGGTTGGGACGTGTCCCGGCGGGTGGTCAAGGTGGTCGACCTGCCCCTCGAGGTCGGCGGACTGGACATTCCCGCCGAGGTGTTCGAGAGCCACCCCGAGTACTTCCGCTACCTGATGGTCCGCCAGGCCTTCGACCGCGTCGACACCGGCGACGCCGATGTGGTCATATCCACCCAGCCGCCCTCCTTCAGCCACGTGCACCCCCGGCACCTGGCCCTGTTCTTCCACCACCACCGCGTCTACTACGACCTCGAGGACGAGTACGTGGAGGCCGGGTTCGTGGACGATCCCGAACTCCACCGGCGAGCGGGCGAGATCATCCGCGAACTCGACCAGCCCCGCCTGGACCAGATCGGCTGGTTCCTGGCCGGCTCCCAGACGGTGGCCGACCGCCTGGCCCACTTCGGTGGCCACACCAACGTGAGCCTGTTCCATGCCGGGGTCGGCGTGGGTGACGACGCCAAGGAGGTGCCCGCCAGCACACCGGGCACCGGCGATGTGCTCAGTATCAGTCGCATGGAGTTCCCCAAGCGGGCCGAGTTGGCGGTGGCCGCCGCTCACCTGTTGTCGGACCGAGGCACCACGCTGGTGGGTACCGGCAGCCGCGAGCTGTGGGTTCGTCACCTCGATCACGTGCTGTCGCTGGGGTCCGCCCGGGCCGAAGAACTGACGCCGGCCGAGATCTGGTGCAACACCGGACGCCAGGCCCAGCCGGTCCCCGACTCGTACCGGTCGCCGGTGACCTTCGCCGGCCGGGTGTCCGACGACGAGTTGGAGCGCCGCTTCCGAGAAGCCCCCTGCGTGCTGGCCGTAGCCCACGATGAGGACTACGGCCTGACCGCCATCGAGGCCATGCGCCACGGACGCCCGGTGATCGTGTGCCGCGACGGCGGCGGATTGACCGAACTGGTGGTGCACGAGCAGACCGGGCTGGTGGTGGACCCCACGCCGCGGGCGGTGGCCGACGCCGTTCAACGCCTGATCGACGATGTCGACCTGGCGACCGAGCTGGGTGCCAACGGCCGCGACCGCGCCGCTGAGTTCTCGTGGTCCAACGCCGTCGACGAGTTCCGCTCCGGACTCGAACAGGTGGACCGATGAGCGCGTCGCTGACGGTGGCCGTGGTGGCGCCCTCGGCGGTGCCCTGGGCCAGCGGCGGTGCCGAACGGGCGGTGGAGGGACTGGCCGCCGCCCTGCGCTCGGCCGGACACCGAAGCGAGGTGTTCAAGCTGCCCGTCGACGAACGCACCTTGCCCGGGGTGATCGCTGGCTATCAGCACTTCTCACTGCTGGACCTGTCCCACTTCGACCGGGTCATCAGCGTGAAGTACCCGGCGTGGATGGTTCGTCACCCGGCCCACACGGTGTGGATGTTCCATCCTCTGCGCGGCCTGTACGACACCTACCCGTCCCACCTCCCACTCGAGGTCGTCAACCCCGAACCGGTGACCGAGGATCTGCTGCGCCGCCTCAGCCCGGGAGCCGGGCGTGAAGCCCTCCCCGACGTGTTCGGCTGGTTCGCCAAGGTGGTCGACACTCTGGGGGCAGACCACCCCGATCTGGCGTTCCCGGGACCGCTGGCGCGTCGATTGGTCCGCTGGCTCGACGGTGTAGCCCTGGCCCCCGCCGAAATCGCCGACCACTGTGCCCTGTCGCGCACGGTGGCCGCCCGCCCCGACTACTTCCCCGGACGGGTGACCCCCCGAGTGGTGTACCTGCCCAGCCCACTGGAACCCGGCCCTGACCTCGCCGCCGGCCAGAGCGGCCGCCACCTGTTCACAGCTTCCCGACTGGACGGACCCAAGCGTCTGGATCTTCTGATCGATGCCATGTCCCACGTCCCCGGGGACCGGCCCCTGATCATCGCTGGCGAAGGGCCCGAACGCGACCGGCTGGAAGCCGCGGCCGCCCACGATCCCCGGATACGTCTGGTGGGCCACCTCAGCGACGACGAGCTTCGCCGTCACTACGCCGAGGCGGTGGCCGTGCCGTTCATTCCCCTCGATGAGGACCTCGGGCTGATCACCCTGGAGGCCATGAGCCGGGGAGTTCCAGTGGTGACCACCACCGACGCCGGCGGGCCCACCGAGTTCGTGGACCACGAGGTGAACGGGCTGGTGGTCGAGCCCGACCCAGAGGCCCTCGGGGCCGCCCTCACCCGTATGGTGTCCGAGCCCGGCCGGGCCGCGGCGTGGGGACGGGCGGCCCGAGCCCGCGCCGAGCAGATCACCTGGGAGGGTGCCCTGGACCGTCTGGTGGGATCGGGGTCACGCGCCGCTCGACGACGTCACGCCACCATTGGCCCGGTGGGACCGCCCGCCCCCACTCGGGGAGCGTCCGGTCGGGGACGCATCGTGGTGGCCACCACGTTCCCCGTTCACCGCCCGGTCGGCGGAGGTCAACTCAGGGCCCGCCACCTCTACGGCGGCCTGGCCCGCCACCATGACGTGGAGATCGTCGCCCTGGTGGACTGGAACACCCCACCCACCTCGGTCGAGATCGCCCCCGGCCTGGTAGAGACCCTGGTGCCGCGCACCGCCACCGCCCGCGACGCCTGCCTCCAGACCAGCCTGGAGGTCGGAGTGCCGGTGGCCGACATCGTGTCGGGCAACCAACCGGGTCTGACGCCCAGCTACATCGCGACGCTGGCCGAGGCCGTCCGGGGAGCGTCGGCGGTGATCCTGGCAGAGCCCTACCTGGTGAGAGCCCTGGCCCAGGCTGGTGAGCTGGGCGGCTTCAGCCCACCGCCGGTGGTGCTCGACGCGTACAACGTAGAGGCACAGCTCAAAGACGCGGTCCTGCCCGAAACCGATCTGGGTCGACGTCTGGCCCGCCAAGCCGTCGAGTTGGAGGCCGAGGCGGTGGCGATGGCCTGTGCCGTGGTGGCCTGCGGACAGACCGACGCCGACGAGCTGGCCACGCGCTACCGCCGCTCCCCACAGGTCTTCACGATCATTCCCAACGGTGCCGAGATCCCCGCGGCGCCGGCCGGGGCCGACGAGCGACGCCACCTCACCCATCAGTGGCTGTCGACCTTCCACCGCAGCGGCCCCCTGGGCGAATCCTTCGATCACCTTGGCCTGTTCGTGGGGTCGTGGCATCCACCCAACGTCGATGCCGTGTGGCTGCTGACCGAGATCGCCGACCAGTTCCCGGAGCTGTTGATCGTGGTGGCGGGCAGCGTGGGCGACGCCTTCTACGACCGGGTGGTCCCCCCGAATCTGGTGATGACCGGGGTGGTGGGCGACGCCGCCCGACATCGCCTGCTCCGGGCCGCCACGGTGGCCCTCAATCCCATGCGGACCGGCAGTGGCACCAATCTGAAGCTGGTCGAATACCTGGCCAACCAGATCCCCACGGTCTCGACCCCGTTCGGAGCCCGCGGCCTGGAGGTGGTCAACGGAGAGCACCTGTTGTTGGCCGAACCCGTCGATTTCGCCGACGCCATCTCTGAGGTCCTGCATGAGCCTGATCGGGCGGCCGTCAGAGCCGAGGCCGGCCGCCGGCTGGTGGCCGCCGACCTGGGTTGGCCGGTGCTGGCCGAACGCCTCCACCGGGTGATCGACTCGGTCACCATCGGGCCCGGGTCCGGTCATCGCCAGGCCGGTCGGTAACCTCGCTGCGTGGCCGAAACCCTCGCCAGACCCGCCAACGCCGACCTGTCACCGGCCCTGGAGGTCTCCAAGCGCCCCAGCCCTCTGACCCGGTTGGCCCACCTCTGGCAGTACCGCGAGCTGGTCGGCAACCTGACTCGCAAGGAGCTGAAGGTCAAGTACAAGAACAGCATCTTGGGCTTCGCCTGGTCACTGCTGAACCCCCTCATGTACCTGGTGGTGTTCTCGGTGGTGTTCGGCGAGATCCTCGACGTGAACATCCCCTACTACGGGCTGTTCTTCCTGTCCGGACTGCTGGCCTGGAACCTCTTCAGCACTGGCCTGTCGGCGGGGACCTCCTCGATCGTGGCCAACGCCCAACTGGTCACCAAGGTCTGGTTTCCCCGCGAGTCGCTGGTGATCGCCTCGATCCTGGCCGCCATGGTCCACTTTCTGCTCCAGAGTCTGGTGCTGGTGGGGGCCCTGCTGGCCTTTCAGCGAATGCCGGCACTGGAGTTCATTCCGGTGTTCGTCCTCGGGCTGGTTGTACTGGTGATCTTTTGTGCCGCGCTGGCCATCGCCCTTAGCGCCATCAACGTGTATCTCCGCGACACCCAACACCTGCTGGAAGTGGTGCTGCTGGCCTGGTTCTGGCTGTCAGCGGTGGCCTACAGCTACGGCATGGTTGCCAAGCAGCTGGTGGCCCGCTTCGGTGAGCGGGGAGAGCTGGTGGCCGCCCTCAACCCGGTGCTCACGGTGGTGGTCACCTTCCAACGAACCCTGTACAACCCGGCCGACCCCTCGGCGGCCGAGTTGGCCGATCCCAACTTCATTCCGGCCATTCCGCCCCACTCGATCGGCTGGTACGTGAGTCATCTGGCCGTAACCGGATTGGTGTCCCTGGTGCTGCTGTACGGGGCTCTGGCCCTGTTCAGCCGGCTGGAGGACAACTTCGCCGAGGAGATCTGATGGGCGACATCGCCATCACGGTCGAGAACGTCACCAAGACCTTCAAGATCTACCGGGAGAAGTCCCAATCGGCCAAGGAACGGCTGATCCGCATCGGCCGCAACCCCCACGAGGTTTTCAAGGCCCTCGACGACGTGTCGTTCGAGGTACGCGAGGGTGAGACCTTCGCTCTGCTGGGCCACAACGGATCGGGCAAATCGACCCTGCTCAAGTGCGTGGCCGGGACACTGCGACCGTCCAGCGGTCGCATCGTGGCCCGGGGCCGCCTGGCTGCGCTGCTCGAGTTGGGGGCCGGCTTCCATCCCGACCTGACCGGCCGGGAGAACATCTACCTGAACGGTTCGATCCTGGGGTTCTCCGCCTCCCAGATCGACACCATCTTCGACGACATCGTGGCCTTCGCCGAGCTCGAGGAGTTCATCGACAACCAGGTCAAGCACTACTCGTCGGGCATGTACGCCCGGCTGGGGTTCGCGGTGGCCATCAACGTCGAACCCGAGGTACTGCTGGTCGACGAGGTATTGGCGGTGGGCGACGAGGCGTTCCAACGCAAGTGCATCGAACGGGTGAAGCGTCTTCAGGCTGACGGGCGCACCATCCTGCTGGTGTCCCACGCCGCTGACCTGGTGCGTCAATTGGCTGACCGGGCGGCCGTACTGGACCACGGCCACCTGGTGGAGGTGGCCGAACCGGGCGAGGCCATCCGGGTGCTGCGTGAGACCCTGGAGCGTCGTGGTATCGCCAGCCCCGACCTGGAGGCCGAACCACCGCCCCCCGTCGAGCCCGGACCGGTGCTGGCGGCGGTCGAGGGCACCGAATGGTCAGGGCCGCCCCCCGAAACCGGTGAGGCCCTGTCCACATCGGCTGGCAAGGTGGTCGAGATCACGGCGGTGGCCTGTGAGTACCCCACCGCCTCGGCCCGGTTCCTGAAGCCCAACGAGCCCTTGCGCATCCGGGTCGATTACGTGGCGCCCGAGCGGATCCCCGACGTGGCCTTCACCCTCGAAGTCCGCGACATCGGCCAGAACATCGTCTACGCCACCGACACCGAGATCCTCGGCCAGCCGATCGTGACAGTCAACGGAGTCGGCGCGGTCTGTTTCGACCTGCCGCGGATTCCGCTGCTCGACGGCCAGTTCTCAGTGTCGGTGATCATCACCAACCGGGCCGGCGGCCAGGTGTTCGACCGAAGTGACGACGGCGCCCAGTTCGAGGTGGTCCAAAGCGAAGCCCACCGGGGCACGGTGGCGCTGGAGCCGACCATCGTGCACTTCTTCCACGGCACCGGATTCTGATCCCGGTCACCGAGCGTCGCAACGCTCGACGTCGCCGACCGTTCTGGCAGTCCTCCGATTGACAGGCTGGGTCAGAGGGTGACGGTCAGTTGACGGCGGAGCGGGGCATGCTCAACGCCTGGTGCTGCGGCTGGGCGACACGGAGCGGACGAACCTTGACCGCGCGCTCCATGGTGCGCAGGTGGTGCTGGCGTAGGGCGTAGACGTACGCGCCGCAGGCACCAGCCGACAGCAGGAACATGACGGTGAACACGCCACCGAACAGCAGCGCCAGAAGCAGCGTGGATCCCGTGGCGCCGAGCAGACCGACGAGGATGTCGCGGCGACGGCGACGGGCGCTGATCGGGGCCAGGCCCGATCGGACCGGATTGGCCATTGGGATGGCCCGTAGATGGCTGCCGGGGGTTGCTCGCCCCAGGGTGGAGAGCTGAGCCCGGAACGACATGACCGAGCTACCGGGATGTCCGTCACGGCGAGCCCGCACCATGGGCGGTACCAGTACCGCGGCCCACACACCTGCCAGGATCACAAGGAAGAGCATCGTCACGCTCCAAGCCTGCCTTCGTCTCGCTGGGACCGTAGTTGTCGCCGCTATCCAGCTGGTGGATGGTGGCGCCGGTTACGGCATTCGGGGGGTTCGCGACCCTCTCGCCGGGCCGAGTCGACCATGACGGGAGTGCTGCGGTTGTTACGAATGTACTACGAAACGGTTCCGGTAGCCATAGCGAGGTGTGCCTTTTGGACACATCGACTCGACGAGCACGGCATGGCTGAACCGAGGCTCGGTGCGACCAGCGGCGCGCCTTCTTAGACTCTGCGCATGCCCGAGCGCCTCACCCACCTCGACCCACTGGGTCGAGCCCGAATGGTCGACGTCACCCCCAAGGACCCGTCGCACCGCCGGGCAGTGGCCCGCGGTCGGGTCTACATGCAGCCCGAGACCACCGCCCTGGTAGCGCGGGGTGCGGTCGGCAAGGGTGACGTGTTGAACGTGGCCCGCGTGGCGGGCATCCAGGCCGCCAAGCGCACCGCCGACCTGATTCCGCTGTGCCACCCGTTGCTGGTGGGCGCGGTCCTGGTCAACTTCCACATCGACGACACCTACATAGAGATCGAGGCCCACGTCGACACCGTCGACCGCACCGGGGTCGAGATGGAAGCGCTGACCGCCGTCACGGTGGCCGCCCTGACCATCTACGACATGTGCAAGTCGGCCGACCGGTCCATGACCATCGGCGATGTGAACCTGTGGGAGAAGACCGGCGGCCGTTCGGGCACGTACCGCCGCCAGCCCGTGGACCCCGAACTCGACCTGGGCATCTGAGCTGACATGACCATCACTCTCGCCCCCCAACCCACCCTCGGGGGTACCCGAGAACTGGTGGACGGGTACGGGCGGGTACACCGCGACCTACGGATCTCGATCACCGACCGCTGCAACTTCCGCTGCACCTACTGCATGCCGGCCGAGGGACTGCCCACCCTGCCCCAAGATGATGTGCTCACCGCCGCCGAGCTGACCCGGATCGCCACCGTATTCGTGGAGCATTTCGGGTTCACCAGCATCCGCCTGACCGGAGGCGAGCCGACCGTGAGGGCCGACCTGGTCGACATCGTCGCCGGCCTGGCGCCCTTGGGAACCGACCTGTCACTCACCACCAACGGGTCCCGTCTGGGGCGCCTGGCTCCCCGCCTGGCCGATGCCGGCCTGAACCGGGTGAACGTCTCGCTGGACTCGCTACGTCGGGACCGTTTCGCCCTCACCACACGACGAGACGCCCTGGACGAGGTACTGGCCGGTATCCGAGCGGCGGTGGCCGCCGGCTTCTCGCCGGTGAAGGTGAACGTGGTGGTCACCCGCGGGGTCAACGACGACGAGATCGAGAACTTCGCCCGGTTCGGCCGCGACGAGGGCGTGGTGGTGCGCTTCATCGAGTTCATGCCACTTGACGCCGACAACCGCTGGGACCGCCAGTCGGTGGTGCCCTCGGCCGAGATCGTCGATCGAATCAACGACCTTTTTCCTTTGGAGGCCCTCACCGCCACCTCCAGCCCCGCCACCGTCCACCGCTATCTCGACGGCGGTGGGGAGATCGGAGTGATCGGCTCGGTGACCGAGCCGTTCTGCGGGTCCTGTGATCGGGTCCGTTTGACGGCGGAGGGCCAGCTCCGGTCTTGTCTGTTCTCCACCGAAGAGACCGACCTGCGAACGATCCTGCGTTCCGGATCGGATCATCCGACGGATCAGCTCCAGCGAGCCATCGAGGCGACCGTCGCCTCCAAATGGGCTGGGCACGGCATCACTGCGGTGAACTTCACCCGACCGGCCCGGTCGATGTCCCAGATCGGCGGTTGACGCCGGCTATCCCGCCGAGGCGGGTCAGCAGACGCACCGATCAGTGCAGCAGGGCATGGTTCGGACAGGGCGAAGCCGAGGTCAACCCAATCTGACAGTCCCGAACGGGGGAGCTAACCGCTCGGGTTCGCAAAGGGATCCCGCAGGAGCACCGCTTCCACCCGGTCGCCGGATGAGGCCGGACCATCCAGAACCAGCAGGGCGTTGGCATCGGCCGAGGCCGACAGTTGGTGCGAGCCCTGCCGACCAGCCGGATGAGCTGAGAACTCGTCGCCGGTCCACTCCAGGCGGGCTCGCACGAAGGCGGTACGGCCGTCGTCGCGTCCCCCCACCTCGGTGGTGAGCCGGGCCAGTACCCGAGGTAGGTCCAGGTCACGGCGTCCGGCCAGGGTCCGTAGCCCTGGCAGAGCCAGCAGAGCCAGCGACACCAGTGACGAAACCGGGTTACCGGGCAACCCGAATACGGGGGTGCCGTCCAATAGGCCGAACGCAAACGGCTTGGCAGGACGGATGGCCACCTGCATCCAGGCCATGTCGGCCAACTCGGCCAGAACCACTTTGACCAGATCGACGTCGCCCATGCTCACGCCGCCGGTGGTGATCACGGCGTCATGGGTGGTGGCCGCCTCGCGCAGGGCCGAGCGGAGGCGATCGAGGTCATCGGGCACGGTACCGAGGTCTTCGGCTTCCAGACCGAACGAGGTGGCAGCAGCCACCAGGGTGGGCCGGTTGGACTCACGGATCTGTCCCGGGGCCAGCGGGCCGTCGTGGTCGACCAGCTCATCGCCGGTGGACATGACCGCAACCGTGGGGCGGGGAACCACCAGCGGTTGACGGTTGGCCAGGGTGGCCAGCACCCCCAGGTGGGCCGGAGTCAGAAGCGTCCCGGCGGTCAGGACGGTCTCGCCCAGCGCTACGTCATCGCCAGCGGGGCGGACGTGACGACCGGGTGCCACTGCCTCGAACAGGTCGACCTCATGGTCACCGACGGGCTCGGAGCGTTCCACCACCACCACGGCGTCGGCCCCCGGAGGCATCGGGGCCCCGGTCATGATCCGGGCTGCCTGCCCCGGCCCTACCTCGGCCGCCAGCGGATGACCGGCCAGGATCCGCCCGACCACCCTCAGCCGCACGGGGCGGTCCGATCGGGCCGTGGCCACGTCGGCCGCCCGCACCGCGTACCCGTCCATGGCCGAGTTGTCGAACGGCGGCACCGCCTCCCGGGCCACCACGGTCTCGGCCAGCACACGACCCAGCGCCCGATCCAACCCCACCTCCACCGGCGCCAGGGGAGTGCAGCGCTCGATCACATGGGCGCGGGCCGCCTCGAAGGAGATCACGGAAGTGACCGGCCGACGATTGACACCACCCTCACCTCACACCCGACGGCGACACCGACGCCGACGCTGCGGGTCCCAGGGACCGGTGTGGAAGGGGTCAAACCAGGCCTCGGTTTCGACACAAGTCGGCCAGGAACCGACCGAACTCGGGGCCCAGGTCGGAGCGGCTCAGCGCCAGCTCGACGATGGTCTCGAGATAAGCCGGCACGGTGCCGGTGTCGTAGCGGCCTCCCGAGAAGGTGACTCCGTACACGGCCTGGTCGTTGATCAGCATGGCGATGGCGTCGGTGAGCTGGATCTCTCCACCCACCCCAGGTTCCACTTGTTCGAGCTTGTCGAAGATCTCGGGCGTGAAGATGTAGCGACCCATCACCGCCAGGTTGGAGGGTGCCGATCCCACCGGTGGTTTCTCGACCAGGTCCAGGATCTGCACCAGGTTGTCGGAGATGCGCTCGGGCTTGACCGCGCCGTAGCGACTGATCTCGGCGTCAGGCACTTCTTGGAGGGCCAGGACTGATCGCCCGTACTGGTCGTGGATCCGCATCATCTCGCTCAGCAGGTTCGATGACTCGTCCATGAACTCGTCGCCCAGCAGCACCACGAAGGGGTTGTCGCCCACGTGCTTGCGGGCCACCGACACGGCGTGGCCCAGTCCGAGAGGAGACGACTGGCGGACGAAGTGGATGTCGGCCAGCGACGCCAAGTCGACAACGGTGCCCAGTTGGTCGTGCTTACCGGACTGATCCAGGTGGTGCTCGAGTTCGAACTGGCGGTCGAAGTGGTCCTCGATCGAGCGCTTCGAGCGGCTGGTGATGATGAGAATGTCATCGATTCCCGCTGCCACCGCTTCTTCCACCACGTACTGGATGGCTGGCTTGTCCACCACCGGCAGCATCTCTTTGGGCTGAGCCTTGGTGGCGGGCAGGAAGCGGGTTCCCAGACCGGCGGCGGTGATGACCGCCTTGCGGACCGATGAGGTGTTGGACGTCACAGCACTGAGTCTCGCATGTGCTCGCCCACGGGGTGCGCCCGTAAGCTGATGCGCCGTCAATTCCACTGCGACCACGCCCGGCCGAGGACCCGAATGCCCACCTACGAGTACCGCTGCAAGGACTGTGACCACGAGTTCGAGGTGGTCCAGGCCTTCTCCGACGACGCGCTGACCGAGTGCCCCGAATGCTCAGGCACGCTGAAGAAGGTGTTCGGCAACGTGGGGATCACCTTCAAGGGATCGGGGTTCTACAAGACCGACAGCCGCTCGGCGGGATCGTTCGGTTCCACGCGTGACGCCGACCGGACCGACTCCTCCAAGTCCAAGGCGTCTGACTCCGGGTCCAAGGCATCGTCGTCGGGGTCGGGTGATTCCGGCACCAAGTCCAGCTCGACCGCCTCCTCGTCGTCGGCCTCATCTTCCGGGTCAGCCTCGGTCAGCTGACGCCGGCCGACTCGTGCCGCGCGGGATGAGCACGTATTGCCACGCTGGGTGGCGCCTAGGAATGAGCCATTCGGCCCGGTGTAACCTCCGGCACACACCCCAGCAGCAAGTGGGCCAGGCGCCCCCGGGAGATCCATGTTCACGTTCCTGCACGCCGCCGACCTGCACCTGGACACACCGGTCACCGGAGTGGCGGGCCGCAATTTGCCGCCGGCCACCGGAGAGACCCTGCGAGACGCGTCGATACTGGCGTGGGACGCGCTGGTCGACACCGCAATCGCCCACGGGGTCGACTTCGTGGTCTTGGCGGGCGGGCTCTACGCCGGACCCGACTTCGGATTGCGAGCCCAACTCTGCCTGAGCGACGGACTGGCCCGCCTGGGAGCAGCAGGGATCGCCAGCTACGTGGTGCTGGGCCATGACGACGCCGCCCCCACCGGCTGGGGGGCCATCGACGGCTGGCCCGACTCCACCCACGTGTTCGGCGGATCGCCGCCCAGCGGCCAGCCGGTCGAGTCGGTCACCTTCGAGGCTGGGGGCGAGACCGTGACCATCCACGGGGTGAGCAACCCGGCCCGTCCCCTGCCCGACGACATCCTCTCGCGCTTCCCGGCCAAGCCGACCAAGGGGTTCTCGATCGGGTTGCTTCACGTGGGTCAGGGACCCAACCGGCTCCCGGTGACCGAACTCACCACCCGGAGCATCGGCTACTGGGCACTGGGCGGAGCCCGTACCCCGACCGTTCACCATCGAGACCCGTGGGTGGTGGAGCCCGGAACAGTTCAGGGCCGCAACCGTGGAGACGGCGATCGCGGCGGCCCCGGCGTTCAGTTGGTCACCGTCGACAGCGGTCGGGTCACCGAGATCCAGAGCCTGGCGGTGGACCTCGTCCGTTTCGTTCGGGCCACCGTGGACATCACTTCGCTTCAGAGCATCACCGAACTGGTCGACCGTTTCCAGGCTGCGGTGGACCCCGGCCACCACGACGGCCGATCGGTGGTGGCCGAACTGGTGGTCAATGGCAGCGGAACGCTGCACGACGAACTGGTCGATCCCACGGCCGCCGCCAAGATCCTCAAGGTTCTCAACGCCGGCGCTGCGACCACGCCATTCGTCTGGGTGGACCATATCGACTGGCGGACCCGACCGGCCTTGGACCTCGATGAGGTCCGGCAGGGCACCGACTTCCTCAGCGACCTGCTGGCCACCGCCGAAGGCGCCCCAGGCACTGAGGATTGGCAGGACCACCTGCCGACGCTGCCCAACGATGTGGCTCGTTACCTCGACACCGACCTCGATCTGACCAGCGGTGAGATCACCGCCCGGGCCCTCGACCTGGCCCTCAATGAGTTTGCTGGAGGACAGGCATGAGAATCACCGGCTGGTCCATCGACGGCTTCGGCCAGTTCCACAAGGCCGAGGTCACCGACCTTCCGCCCGGGCTCATCGTGGTCCACGGTCCCAACGAATCCGGCAAGACCACCCTCATGGATTTCGTGACCGGAATGCTGTTCGGCTTCCCGGACCGGCGCAGTCCCAAGAGGCGTCACGAACCGGTCAACGGCGGCTCCATGGGCGGTCGCCTGTTCGTGCTCGATCAGGCCGGTATCCCCGTGACCATTGAACGGGGGGCGTCTCGCAAGTCCCTGATGGTTCGCGACGAACACGGCGAACGGAGCGCCACCGCGGTGGCTGACCTGTTGGGCCACGTCACGCCCGAGCTGTTCGACAATGTGTTCGGAGTCGATCTCGACGCCCTCCAGGGACTGCGGAGTCTCGATGAGGACGCCGTGAGAGAACGGATTTTCTCGGCGGGTGTGGTGGGCGCTGGCCGGTCAGCAGAACTGGCTCTGGCCACCCTGGCCGCCCGCCGCGACGAGCTCTTCAAACCCCGAGGCCGGGGGGACAGCTACCAGCTGCGAACTCTGAGGACCGAGTTGGTCAAGGCGGCCGAAGAGCTGAGGTCCGCCCAACAAGTTGCGGCGGGAATCTCCGCTCAGCGGCGCGACCTCGATGAGTTGCGTGAACAGGTCGGAGTCCATCGAGATCATGGGCGTGCCCTGCATCGCCGCCTGGAGCTGATCCACGCGGTCGACGACGTGTGGCCGGCCTGGTCGGCCGCCCTGGATGCCCGCGCCCAGCTCGAGGCCGATTCCGAAGTGGTGTTGCCCATCCTCTCTGACGACTACGCCGACCGGCTGGCCGACGCCCGCCGCCAGGTAGAGGCTCAGGCTGCTGCCACTCGGGATGCCGAATCCGAAGTGGCTCGGGCCACCGATCAACTCGAGGCGATCGAAGTCGACGACGCCGCCCTGGCCGAGGCCCCACAGGTGGCGGCTCTCGATCAGCAACGAGGCACCGAACTGGCCCGTCGCAAGCGCCTGATCGAACTGGATGGACACCTGGGTCACTACCGCTCCGAGCTCGACGCTCAGCTCGGCCGACTCGGCCCCAACTGCGACGACGACTGGCTGGCCACTCGACCGCAGACCATCGAGTCCGAGGCCGAGATGCGCCGCATCTCCGGTGAAGTCCAGCGAGCCCGTACCGCCCTGGACCGGGCCATACAGACATCACGAGAGCGCGACCGTGCACTGAACCTGACCACCGAGCGCCTCAACAAGGCCAAGGCCGAACGTGCCGCCGCCGGCGATCCCGAAGCCGCACGACGGCGGGTGCAGGAGGTGGCTGCCCTCTACGACCTGGTGGCCAAGCTGGAGCAGGCCGAGCGGGATGAGCAGACCCAGCGAATCGCGCTCGATGCCGCCAATCGTTCCGCGGGCAGCGGCCTCCCGAGCTGGTTGGTACCCGCTGTTGGCGGCCTGGCAGTGGTGGCGATCCTGGCTGGCATCGGAGGTGTCGTCGGTGGAGCGGCTGCCATCGGTGCCGGGTCGCTGGTGGTCGGCGTCGGTCTGGCCGTAGTGGCGATCATGCTGGCGCGCCATCGTCCCGCCGCCCTGCCCACCGACGGTTCCGGCGGCCCCGTGGTCCTTCCGGCCACCGCAGACGTGGTCCGGCTGGCCGAAGAGGTGGCCAGCCGAGCCGAGGCGCTCGGTGTCGGCCCGAGGCCATCCACCGTCGATCTGATGAACCTTCGCCAAGACGCGGCCGAGGCTCACGCCGCGGCGGCCGGAGCCCTCCAGACCCATCAAGAGGCCCTTCAGACCGAGACTGACCACGAGGACTACTCGGCCGACATCCGCACGGTCGACCGCCAGTCGGTGGCCGACGCTGATGCCGAACTGGTCCGTACCACCGAAGTGTGGAATGAGTGGTTGGCCGAGCATGATCTGCCCGCCGGGCTCGACCCTGACGGCGTGGGTGAGTTCCTGGCCCAGCTCAACCTGGCCCGCCAGACCCAGCACTCGCTGACCACCTACACCGCCGACCGCGCCAGTGAGATGGCTGAGAGTCAAGCCTTCGCCGCCGCGGTCACCGAAGTTGCCGAACGTCTCGGCGAAGCCGATTCTGACGTCATCCGCCTGCTCGACCGCCTGGTGTCACGGACCGCCGCCGCCCGCGAAGCCGAGCGGGCCCGTGACCGGCAATCCGAGGTGGTGACCAACCTGACCCAACTGCACCGGTCACGCGCCGCTGACACTGCTTCGGCGGCCACTGCTCTCGATGCGGTGGTAGCCGAGGCTGGGGCCTCCGATGTGTCCGAGGCCGAGGCGGTCATCCACCGCCACAATGAGCGGCTGCGGCTCCAGTCGGTCATCGCCGAGGCCGAGAAGGCGCTGGAACTGCGCAGCGGAAACCGGCGCGACGAATCACTCGAGCTCCTCGCCGGGGGCGATCCGCTCGGATGGCAGGCCGAAGGCTTGGAGGTCGAACAGCAGATAGTGGCGGCCGACGCTGCTCACCATCAGGCCGCGGCCGAGCTGACCAGAGCCGAAGACGCTCTGGCTGCCACCATCGCTTCGGCCGACGTGGCCCAACTCCAGTTCCAGGTCGAGACCTTGCGCACCCAGCTGCAACGAGCAGCTCGAGACTGGGCGGTGCTGACCAACGCCCACCGGATCATCGAGGCCACCCGCGAGCGCTACAAGCGTGAACGACAGCCCATGGTGGTCAAGCGGGCGGCCGCCCTCTTCGCGGAAATCACAGAGGGGCGCTACGACCGGCTGGTTGTCGACGGATCCACGGTCTATGTGGTCGACACCGCCAGCCGTCAGGTAGATGCGGCGTCACTGAGCCGGGGCACCGTGGAGCAGCTCTACCTCTGCCTGCGTTTCGCTCTGGCCGAACAGTTGGCCACCACGTCGCCGCTGCCTCTGCTGCTCGACGACATCCTGGTCAACAGTGATCCCGGCCGGGGACCCCGCATGGCCCGGGCCATCGGACACGTGGCCGAGCGCCAACAGGTGTTCATGTTCACCTGTCACCCCTGGGTGGTCGAGATGCTCACCAACGAGGTCCCCGCCCACGTGATCGACCTACCCAGCTCGCGCAAGTCAGCCTGATCCGGCCCCGGGCGTTTCGGGTCCGGGTTCGGCGGGTAGCACAACACTCTTCCGTTCGCGCTTTCCGGTCCCTCCACCGGTTGAGCGGCACGGCACCTTCCCCGAGTCGTCCTCCCGCTCCAGGAGACCCTTGCGTTGGGTGCCATCCGTTCCCGCCCACCCCGTAGCCATCTGCCCCTTCACCGGCGCCTCAGAGCAGATCGACGCTCTGCTGGCCGATGGCTGGTGGTGGGGCTGGTGGCCTTTCTCACCGCCCGGGTAGTCACTGCTGGCCTGGACGAGTCGAGTTCGCTGGCCAGGCAGTGGAAGGACACCACCGGGGTTCTGGTCACCACGGCGTCCGTGCGGGCCGGTGCTCCCCTGGCAGAGTCCGTAGCGCTTCGCCGCTGGCCGGTCTCGCTGGTTCCCGAAGGTGCTCTGGCCGAAGTGAGCAGCCTCGCTCTGGCCCGGGTGGACCTACCATCGGGCACGGTACTTTCGGGCGCTCTGGTATCAGGCGACGGGTCTGCTGATCCCCCCCACCGTCACACGGTGGCCATCGCCCGGTCTCCTCACACGCCAGCGGTGCACCGGGCGGATCGGGTTGACCTGTGGACGGTGGCCACCGGCCGGGCCAGGCGGTCGGCCCGGGGTGCTCCGGTGGTGCGGGTCAGCGATCTGGCCATCGAGGTGGCGGTCGCCGTCGATGAGGTTCCGGCTGTGGTCGAAGCCATCGCGGCTGGCGATATTGCCGTGGTGGCA
>CAUJFC010000257.1 GCA_963169755.1 Actinomycetota bacterium
GCACCGATCACCGTCACCTCATCTGCTGGCGGCATCTCATCTGCTGGCGGCATCTCATCTGAGGACGGCGAAGGAGTGGGACCACCCGCGGATCCTGAGGGCGGTTCCTCCGAGACAGACCCGACCGTCTCCTCCGATTCCAGGTCCAGCTCATCCGCGCTCTCCGGCGGTGAGGCCTCGCCGAGAGGAACCTCGGCTATCGAAGCTTCCGACGGGGGTGGCTCGGCCGGAGTCGAATCAGAACCATCAGACTCGAAGGCGACCGGAGATGGAAAGGTCGCCGAGCCAGGCGCACCGAACACCGGCTCGGACTCGGCCGGTACCGGAGGATCGGGCAACGTGAACCTGGTCTCGGGAATGTCGATGTTGACCGAGCTGTCAGGAATGGGGCTGGCCGACGGCATGAACGGAGGGGGAATGACTGGCGGTGGGGGCATCGGTGGTGCCGGGGGCACGAGCGAATCGGTACCTGACGGCCCGTCAACCTCCGCTGCCGGCAACGGCGGTGGTACGGGCTCGTCCACTGGAGGCGACGGTGGCGAGATGAGATCAGCCGACACGCTCTCAGCCTCGCCACCTGCTGGCGGGATGAAGGCCATCGGAGGGGGCGGAGGGGCCACCGTTGCGGGAGGGGGCGGAGGTGGCACGACACCAGCCGGTGGTGGAGGAGGAGGAGGAGCCGTTGCTCCGGGGGGTGGGGGCGGCGGTGCCACCGCCGGCGACTGCTCGCCTGCCTGCGGCGCGCCGCAGCTCATGCAGAATTTTGCGCCCTCGTCGTTGGCGACTCCACATATCGGACAGTTCATCTCAGTTGACCCTCTCGCCATCCATCCGGTGGCGGCAGCGTAGGGGACCACGGAGCCGGTCGCGACCGAAGTCGGCGACCTAGTTGGAGGGCTCTCTCCTGCCTGGCCGCTTCTCGGGGCGGGTGTGAATCCAGTATCGAATCGTCAGAGCGCTGAGGGCGACGGCGACTGCCACCAAACCACCAACAACCGCCCAGACCTTGCGTTCTTCGCCGGGCACAGCACCGACGCGCTCCTCGACCACGGTGACCGTCGAGGACGTGGAGGCGTCCGTTGGTTGGGAGCCGATCAGTGTTCCCGCCTGGTCGCTCGGGTCAACGGTCACGGTAACCCGGCCTTCCGTCGCTATGAGGGGTGGCGAAGCTGCCGCCGGGGAGGTCGCGGCCGGCACCAGCACACCGCCCAACAGCGTCAACAGGGCGAGCATCAGCCGGACCCAACAGATCGGCATGACGATTTGACGGGCTTCGCTCAGGCATCCGCCCAACGGACGCTGAATCTTGGAGTGGCTGTGGCCGGTCGTGATCACGAGTCGCCGATGCTACCGGTGAGATCCGGGCCGATCAGCCACTGGGACAGCATTAGGACCCGAGCGGATAGGTGCACCTATCGGCGCACCTCCTTAGGGTGGTCAGGTCTGGTGGGTGGGACACCAGTAGGTGGTGCGCGATCCAGAGGTGTCGCGTTGCAGCGGCGTTCCGTCCAGCGGACAGGAGCCATCCCGATGACGCTGGTCCTGGAGGTCGCCCCGGTTGGAACCACCCTTGCGGCCCAGATCGGCAACCGTGGACCGGATCGTCGCGGCCAGGAGGTCGACCTCGGCTCGATCGAGGGAATGTGCCGGACGGTTCGGTCGTAGACCGGCCCGCCACAGAATCTCGTCTACCAAGAGGTTGCCAAGTCCGGCCAGATGTCTCTGATCCAAAAGCCGGGCCTTGAGGGCTGCGCTCGACGCGCCCAGTGCGCCTCGGAGTTGGTCCCCGGTCACTAGCGCGGCTTCGGGTCCCAGCCGCGACAGATCTGGGTCGAGTTCCACTCCACCGAGACGTCGGGGGTCGGTGATCCGGAGCCGGGCACCGTCGGTGAACACCAAGGCGAAACGATCCCAGCTCGGGTCATCTCGCCCCGGTGCGTAGATGAGACGCTCGGTCTCGGGGTGACCATCGAGCAACAGTCGACCGGTCATACCGAACCGCAGGCCCAGAACCGGCCTCTCCGGTCCCAGGTCCACGGTCAGTAGCTTTCCCCGCCTATCGGTCGCCCTGATCCTCGCCCCGGTCAGTCCCTCGATCACCTGTTGGGCCGACACCCCTTTGAGGAACCAGGTGTCGTGGGCATCGACCTCTGCGATGGTACGTCCGATGGTCTGATCAGCCAGCCGTCGGTAGGACTCGACCTCCAGTAACTCGGGCATGTCGTGATGTTCAACCGGCCGTGGCCACGTCCAAGGCCTGGGTGAGATCCGCCAGGAGGTCGTCGGGATGCTCCAATCCGACTGACATCCGGATCGTGCCGGGCCCGATGCCATTGGCAGCCAGTTCGTCGGGTAGGAGGTTGACGTGGGTTGTGGACGCCGGATGGGTCACCAGGGTCTCGGGACCTCCGAGCGAGGGAGCGTGACGTGCGACGCGGACCGCCTCCACGAATCGGGTCCCAGCTTCCAGACCACCCACCACATCGAAGGTCACCAAGCCTCCCCCACCCGACATCTGGCGGGCTGCCAGGTCGTACTGTGGGTGCGACGCGAGCCCCGGATAGCGGACATCGCTGACGTCGCTGCGTGCCTCCAGCGCACTGGCCAGGGCCAGCGCCGACTCACACTGCTGGCGGATACGCAACGGAAGGGTACGTATGCCCCGGGTGGCATTCATCGCATCGAACGGTGATGCCGCCGCCCCCTGGAGTACCGCGAATCCCCAAAGCCAGTCGATCAGCTCGCGGCTACCGGCCACCACTCCCAGCGTGGCGTCGTTGTGGCCGGCGATCCCCTTGGTCGCCGAATGCACCACCAGGTCGACGCCGTGGGCCAGGGGCTGCTGCAACATGGGGGTGGCGAAGGTGCTGTCGACCACCGTCACCGGCCCCCGGATGGCGCCCAGCTCGGTCAGGTCGATGACGTCGAGTTTGGGGTTGGCCGGCGTTTCAGCGAAAACCAGTGTGGTCTTTCCGGGCCGTACCGCGGCCGCAAAGGCGCCGGGCTCGGTACCGTCGACAAAGGTCACCTCGATACCGAGGCGGGGACAGGCCGCCTGGAACAGCAGCTGGGTGGCGGCGTAGAGCTGACGTTGGGCGACTATGTGGTCGCCCGCCGAGCAAAGTCCCAGCACCACGCCGGTTATCGCTCCCATTCCTGATCCGTAGGCGCGGGCCGCCTCGGCTCCCTCGAGATCTGCGATCAGCTCCTCGAACCCGCTTACGGTGGGATTGCCGTAGCGGCTGTAGAAGCGGTCCACACCGGGTGTGGTCGCCAGTCGGCGTGCTTCGGCCACGGTGGGAGCCGAGAAGGTCGACGTGGCCCACAGCACCGGCGCCAGCGAACGATCGTCGCCCTGACGGCCCGACAGGATGGCCCTGGTCTGAGGGCGGAAGTGGTCGGGTCCTCCGCCCACCAACGGGTCAGAGGCGGGAGATTCATTCATGGTGGGTCGACTCCAGGAAGGGAACGAGGGCGGCGGCCACCTGCTGGTGGTCGATGAGGAAGGCGTCGTGGCCGTTGGGGCTGTCGATCTCGTGGAAGTGAGCCACCCCTCCGGCGGCCGTCACCGAGTCGGCCAGCTCGCGCTGCTGATACTCGGGATAGAGAATGTCCGATGTAATGCCCATGGACAGGACCGGGGCTGAGATCCGGGCCAACGCGGCATGCATGCTGCCCCGGCCCCGACTCAGGTCGTGCAGGTCCATGGCCTTGGTCAACAGCAGATATGAGTTGGCGTCGAAGCGACGAGCCAACTTTCCACCGTGATAATCGAGGTACCCCTCCACCTCGAAGCGCTGCCACATCTCGAACCGTCCGGCCAACGGGTCGACCGGCGACCGACCGAAGCGATCAGTGAATACGTCGTCGCTGCGGAAGGTGACCTGGGAGACCATACGGGCCAGGGCCAGACCAGCATGGGGACCGTCGCCGGGCTCGGCGTCGTAGTAATGACCGTTGCGCCACTTGGGGTCCAGAGCAATCGCCCGTCGGCCGGTGCTCCACCAGGCGATCTGCTGAGCGGAGGCGGCGGTACAAGTGGCTATCGCTGCCAGGCGAGCCACCCGTTCGGGATACATGACGCCCCACTCAAGGGCCTGCATTCCGCCCATCGAGCCTCCCACCACCGCGTGCCAACGCCAGATCCCGAGAGCGTCCGCTAGGCGGGCCTGGGTCCGGACGATGTCGCGCATCGTGACCACCGGGAAGTCCGGCCCGTAGCACTCGGGCCGGTCGGGCCGGGATGACGCGGGCCCTGACGTTCCCTGACAGCCGCCCAGGACGTTGGCGCACACCACGTACCAGCGTTCGGTGTCTATCGGTCTACCTGGGCCGACAACGTCGTCCCACCAGCCGGGCGTGGGATGACCGTCTCCCGCCGGCCCCGATGCGTGAGAGTCGCCGGTCAGGGCATGACAGACCAGTACGGCATTGCTGGCATCCGCGTTCAGTCGACCCCAGGTCTCGAATGCCACCGTAATGTCGCGAAGCTGACCTCCCCCCTCGAGCACGAAGGGTCGGTCCACGGCCATCTTCATGAACTGCCGTTGACCGAGCGGATCTCCCGGGCGCCATGCGCCGGTGGCAGGCAACGTTGACGAGTGGGGCTGGATCCATGGCGGCGGAGCGAACGGTGAGCCATGGGTGCCGTCATCGCCACTTCCGACCATGGTGTCATCCTCCTCGCGTCGTCGGGGGTCGGTCACCGGTGCCAGTATCGGGCGGAGTGCCCGGACACTTCGTTGCCGACCGGAGTCGACCACATCCCCGCCCGAAAGCAGGAGGGCACCTTGGGTGTCCGTCCCAGGTTGCCGGACCCGGAGAACCGGGCCACTCATGATGACCCGGCCAGC
This sequence comes from Actinomycetota bacterium, assembly GCA_963169755.1. Taxonomy (GTDB): domain Bacteria; phylum Actinomycetota; class Acidimicrobiia; order Acidimicrobiales; family Iamiaceae; genus Aquihabitans. Next base: position 4,854 of record CAUJFC010000257.1, read on the forward strand.
GTAGGCCATGGCGGACTCGATGGGGAAAGACCGATTCGAACGCACCCGCAAGGCTCGGGTCAGCGGGGTTGTTTCCCCATTGGCGTGGTCGCCGACCACCAAGCGTGGAGGTCGGTAGTAGTCATCTGCCCGTAGGCCTCGGCCATTGCCGTCACGAAACTCTCACGCTCGCCGGCCTGTAGGGCTGAGGCACCTTGTCGCCATGCCAGGGTGTCGACCGGAAGTGGCAGATCCAGAACCGATGTGGACGTCGGCCTGACGGATGCCAACGACCGGCCTGTACCCGCCGACGCCGCAACCGCGTAGGCCGATCCCACCGGTGAACAGATCACCGCCGCCACTTCCCAGAGCCGATCAGGGTCAGCGGTGACCACCACCGTCGGAGTGGAGGCCACCCACCGGCCTGAACCATCCACCGCTGCCTCCCCCACTCTGGTCTGAGTGGCCACCACCACTTTTGGTTTGCTGGTGGCCCGAACCCAGGCCGCTGCCCGACCACCGGACCGTTCCAGGGCGGCCAGGTCAACCGCCGGCGCCTTCCACTGACGCCGATTGAAACGAGCTGGCCGGTCTGCCCACCAGCATCGACCAGGATCGATCAGGCCAGTGGTGATCAGCGGGGCCATATGAAGCGGAAGCTCGTCGATGTGATCGCACTCGGACTCGACCACGTGGTCGATCAGCCCGTAGTACTCGTCTCGAAAGCCCGCGGTTGCGACGGCCATATCCGCCAGGCGCCCATCTGACCGGTAGCGGGGCACCGGCACACCGAGTATCGGCAGCGCTGCGAGCGACCACGCCGATGCCGACCCTGAGCTGTCCTTTCCGCTCTGTGCCCCTAACCCGCTGGCCTGGAGCCGGGGCCGCGCCGGCGGAGACTGCACCTGTTCGAAGGTGGCACCACGCCACAACGTGACATCGGAGAGTGGCTCGACAGCCTGCCGATCCCGTTTCACCAGCACCGGTGCCCAGACATTGACTGTGGCCTCGAACAACCACTCCCCCGCCACCCACAACCCGTTCAGCTCAGCCAGTTCGTCCACCAACAGGCGAACGCGAGCCGACGATGATCCCGACAGCAGGGACGTGGGCAGCACCATCGACAGACGGCCGCCTGGAGCCAGGGCCTCGACGCCGGCCGCCAGGAACAGCGCCGCCGTGTCGGTGTAGGCGCCAACCGCCTTTCCCCACCGGTGGGCGAGGGCGGCTCTGCGCTCGGCCGAGCGCACACCCGGCCCCATCAGCTGACTCTGAAACGGCGGATTGCCAACCACCACGTCGAATCCCCCAACCGGTCCGGGACGAGGTTCGACCAGAGAATCCGCCGTCGTGAACTGGTCTCCCGGCACGACACCAGGTACTCCACGCTCGTGAGCCCACCTCCACAACGCCACCTCGGCCACCGCCACGGCCCCGGGGTCCAAGTCGGTTCCCCACAAGAGTTCGCCGACCACCCTCTCTGGGCTCTCGCCCACTCGGGCCAGGGCATCGGCGGCGGCCAGAAGGAACGCCCCTCCTCCACAGGCTGGATCCCACACGGTCGCACCGCTGAGATCTGGCCCCACCAGCGGACCTAGTAGGCCGGTCACCCCAGCGGCCACCGTCGACGGAGTGAAGTGGGCTCCGTCTTTGCGAGCCGGAGACGTCAACGTCGCCTCGTATAGAGCACCCAAGACAGCGGGCGAACACCACGAGTCCGGTATCTGAATGGTTGCCAACACATCGTCGACCGGTCCCTGAGCTGCCCGCAGGTCGGCCGGTAGGTCCCACCGAGCCGAGCGGGTCACCGCCTCCACCAGTGAACAGGCAATGGTGAAAGGATCCAGGCCTTCCGCCCGCCCGTCGATCAGTGCCCTCAGCTCGCTCAGTGGCGGGCCGGTACTCAGGTGCCTGTCTCGGGATCCCACGATGTCAGATCAGCAAGGATCTTGTTGTTCGAGAACACCTCGTGCAGCGGCTGACTGATGCCCAGGCGCTTCATGAGACGCTTGACCTCCAGTTCCTGATCCCACAGGAACAGCGTCACCACCAAACCAGCCTCGCCAGCCCGAGCGGTGCGACCTGAACGGTGTAGGTATGCCTTGTGATCCTCGGGCGGATCGAAGTGGATGACGACGTCGATGTCGTCGACATGGATACCTCTCGCCGCCACGTCGGTGGCGACCAGAACCGGCAGCTTCCCGGCCGCGAAGTTGGCCAGGGAACGCTCTCGCTGAGACTGGCGGAGGTCACCGTGAATCGCTCCGGCCCTGACCCCCTCTGACTCCAACTGCGTCACCAGCTTGTCAGCACCACGCTTGGTACGGGTGAAGATCAGGGTGCGATCGCCACTGCGCGAAATGGCCGCCGCCACCTTCACCTTGTCCATCTGGTGGACTCGGAGGAATCGCTGGGTCATCTGTGAAACCGTCACCCCCTGACTGACCACCTCGTGGCGAACCGGGTCGGCCTGGTACCGGTCGATCAAGCCCTGAACCACTCCATCCAGGGTCGCCGAGAAGAGCAGGGTCTGGTGGTCGCCGGGGATGTGACGCAGGATCCACTCGACCTGGGGGAGAAAGCCCATGTCGGCCATTCGGTCGGCCTCGTCGAGCACGACGACCCCAACGTCGGCCAGATCGAGTTCCTTACGGTCGATCAGGTCGATCATGCGACCGGGGGTGGCGACCACCACCTCCACCCCACCCTGGAGTTCCGCGATCTGTTGTTCGATGTCGGCGCCACCGTATACGGCGGTCACAGTGACATCTCTCGCCGCTCCGAGTGGAGCCATTTCGTCTCGGACCTGGGTGGCCAGTTCACGGGTCGGTACCAGAATCAGGGCCCGAGGTTGGCGGGGAGCAGCCTTCTTGACCGTTTGCAGAACCGGTAGTCCGAATGCCAGCGTCTTGCCAGAGCCGGTCTTGGCCTTCCCACAAACATCACGGCCGGCGAGGGCGTCGGCGATGGTCAGTTCCTGGATG
>CAUJFC010000258.1 GCA_963169755.1 Actinomycetota bacterium
GCGGGGCAGGCCTTGCGCTCCTCACCGATGGTGGCGGCGTAGCCCAAGATCTCGGCGGCGGCCACCGCCGGATCCACATCGAAGTCGGGGTCGTCGTAGGCCATCATCTGGTTGGACCAGTCGAAGATCTTCTTCCGGTCCTCTTGGGGGAAACCCATGAGATCGGCCAGGGCCTGGAGGGGCAACTCACAGGCGATGTCGTCGACGAAGTTTCCCTGACCTTTGGCCTTGGCCTCGGTGACGATTCGAACGGCCCGTTCCCGCAACGAATCCTCGATCTTGGACACACCTCGGGGGGTGAACACGCCTCGGGCCACGATGCCCCGCACCTTGGCGTGGTGGGGGTCATCCATGTTCAGGAGCATGTTGCGCTGGATGTCGCGCTCCTCTTTGCCCAGGTGGCCTTCGAACTTGACGATGGCGGTGTTCTCCTCGCTGGACCACCCCTCGCGGGCTGACGAGATGTTGCGCACGTCCTCCCACCGAGTGGCCAGCCAGATGCCGCCGTCCTCGAAGCTGGAGTCCTCTTTGGTCTGAGGGTTCCAGTAAATCGGCCGATTCTGCCGCAGGTACGCGAACTCGGGCAGCGGTACCCCCGCCTGGATCAGATCGGGGTTGGTGAAGTCGGTCCCGTCGGCCACCGGGCACCGGGGTACGTCAGTGGGGTTGGGGATGGTGTCAGTCACGGCTCACGCCTCCTGATTGATGTTCATGAGCGTGCTCAGGCGCTCGGTTGACTCGATGCACTCCTCAACGAGGTCAAAGATCACGTCCTTGGCAGGACGCACCTTGGTCATGCGACCGACGATCTGACCCACCGGATTGAACTGGACGTCCCGTGCTTGCTCGGGATAGCGGTGGCCGCGCTGTACAGCGTTGGACGTGACCATGAACTGCATGGGCATACCCAGAGGCTTGGGATTGCCCTCTTCCTCCCAGGCTTCGGTCCAGTCGTTGCGAAGCATCCGGCAGGGCTTGCCGGTCCAGGACCGACTGCGGAGGGTGTCCTTACTGGTGGCCTCGAACAGGCTCTGCATCTGGGCCGGAGGTACGTCGGCCTCCTCCACGGTGAGCCACAGCGACCCCGTCCACACGCCCTGAGCTCCCATGGCCAGGGCGGCAGCCATCTGGCGCCCCGATCCGATGCCGCCAGCGGCCAGCATCGGTGTGTCCCCCAGCACGTCGAGGACCTCGGGCCACAGGACCATGGAGGCGATCTCACCCGTGTGGCCTCCACCTTCGGTTCCCTGGGCGATCACGATGTCGACCCCAGCCGCCTTGTGGCGTGCCGCCTGGGCAGCCGAGCCACACAGAGCGGCGATCAGTTTGCCTCGGCTGTGAACGTTCTCGATCACGTCAGGGGGTGGTGTTCCCAGGGCATTGGCCAACAGGACGCACTTGTCGTGCGACAGGGCGATCTCGGCCTGGGGACCAGCAATGGCAGTACCGAATCCGATCAGCTCTTGCATCTTCTCGTCCTCGGGGATTTCCGGTACCCCGTGGTCGGCCAGGAGCTTTTGTACGAAGTCGCGGTGCTCCTGGGGGATGAGTGCCTTGAGGTCTTCTTGGAGCTTGTCGGCGTCAGTGGCGCCCATGCCCTCGTACTTGCCGGGGATCACGATGTCCACGCCATAGGGACGATCACCGATGTTGTCGTCGATCCAGGCCAGTTCGGTTTCGAGCTGTTCAGGGGTGAAGCCCACCGCCCCCAGCACACCGAGGCCACCGGCCTTGCTGACCGCTACCACGACATCGCGGCAGTGGGTGAAGGCGAAGATGGGAAATTCGATGCCGAGCCTGGCGGCTAGTTCGGTCTGCATTCGTGCGGTCTCTCTCGTGGGTTTGTTTGGTCGGGCGTTACGGCGTCGGTCAAAGAGCCGAGTCGAGGCTGAGGATTCGTCTGAGGCCCGACACCACCAGCGACCGGGGAACGGCCGAGGGGTCGAGGCGGTACTGGAAGGCTGCGCCCAGGAGAAGGCCGATGATGAGGGCCGCCGTGTCGATGGCCGGCCCAGGCAGTTCGAAGCCGTACTCGGCGCTCCATTCGGCCAAGCCGCCGGCGAGCCCGTCGCGCATGGTGGCGAAGCGTTCGGCCCCCACCACCCCCAGTTCGGCCTCGCGTACGGCGTGCAGCCACAGCTCGATCTCGAGGAGGAGCCAGGCGTCGCCGAACTCGGTGTCGCGGTGGACGATGCCTGCCCACAGGGCCCCCAGTCGCCCGTCGAGGTCCGTTGCCGCCTCCATCGATTCGGTCACGTCGACGATGGTCTGCTCGACCCACCGTTCGAGCAGAGCCACCAGCAGGCCGTCCTTACCTCCGAAGTGGTCATAGAGCGCCCCGGTGGTCCGGCCGGCCGCCGCGGCCACCGCCTCGGCCGAGGTGGCGTGGAACCCTTTGTGGGCGAACAGATCAGCGGCCGCGTCAATCAGCAGCCCCCGGGTCTCAGCCCTTCGCTCCTCCTGGGTGCGAGACACGCCCGGCAACATACATCGGATTTCCGATGTATGTCGACAAGCCAATGTTTTTTGACCAGGCCCCGGTCCCGGTCGAGGACTGATTCAGTCGCCCATGGTCACCACGAGCTTGCCGAGCTTTCCGGGAGCCGCCAGTTGCTCGTAAGCCCGGCCCACATCGGCGAGACCGAAGCTGGCGCAAACCGGCACCGAGACCCGCGAGCGAGCCAGCAGCGGGACCACCTGGCGACCGACCGCCGCCAATGCCGTGGCCCGACCCTCCAGCGGACGGGCCCTCAGGGTTGAGCCGTGAATCCGACCACGCTTTCCCATCAGCGCCAGGAGGTCGACCTCGGCGCGGGCTCCCCGGCTCACCCCGATGACCACGATCCGTCCGCCGGTGGCCAGCGACGCCACGTCATCGGCCATGTTCACTCCGCCGAGCAGCTCGAGCACCACGTCGTACGGTCCGTGCTCGCGGATCTCCTCGGGCGTGACCACCCAGTCGGCGCCCAGATCTCGCACGGCGTCGTGCCGAGACCGGTCACGAACCGATGCCACCACCGTGGCGCCGGCGGCTCGGGCCAACTGGACCGCCGCTGTTCCCACCCCACCGGCTGCCGCCTGTACGCAGACCCGCTCACCCACTGACAGTCCGGCCTGAGTGAACAGGGCATCGTGGGCGGTGGTGAACACCTCACAGAATCCGGCTGCCTCCACCCACCCCACCGACTCCGGCACCGGCAGCGCACAACTCTCGTGTACCACCAGCCGCTCGGCCTGGGCCCCTCCGCCAACCAGCGCCATCACCCGGTCCCCCACGCGATGGCGCGATACCCCCGCACCCACTGCCTCCACCGTCCCCGCCGCTTCCAGTCCCGGGATGTCAGCGGGAGCATCTGGAGGTGCCGGATACAGGCCCCGCACCTGGAGGGCATCGGCCGGGTTCAGCCCCGCTGCCTTCACGGCCACCAGCAGCTCGCCGGGCCCCGGTTCCGGATCAGGTCGTTCGGCGAGTTGAAGCGAATGATCGACAATGGTCACGGCGCGCATGACCGGACTGTCTACTGCCGTGTCACCCCGCGGGCCATCGGCCGCCGGGCCGCACGTTCAGCGTCGACGCTTGGGCTTGCGAAGCTCGGCCGGGTCGACGCCGGCCGCCAACAAAGCCTCACGTTTGGCCTTGCGGCGCGAGGCACCGCTGGGGCGCACCTTGGACGAGCCCGGCATGGCCCGTTCGAGCCGATCGCTGGTCCCGGCCGAATCCGTCGGCTGGGGACGTTCAGCCCGTCGGGACTTGTTGACCAGGCCGGGCTTGGTGGCCGGAGAGGACTTGCGGGCCGGAGAGGACTTGCGGGCCGGAGGGGACTTGCGGGGGCGACTGTCTCGGATCTCCGGTCCATCGCCTGGGGTCGTTCGTCGCCGCGACGAAGTGCCTTGGCTACGCCGACCAGCCGATGGGGTCGCGACCGGATCACCCGATCGCCCCGAGCTCGGCTTTGCCCCCTTCGGCCTCTCGTCAACGTCTGCCGGTCTGTTGCGGGTCCTGGCTCCGGCCCGGTTCGGGTCCGCCTTACGCGTCGACGGACCACCCCCGGTGGTAGGGCGATCAGCGGGAGGCGGGGCGGACCGGGTGCGAGGTGAGCGTTGGCTGCCGCGGTGGCGAGGGCGGGAAGCTCGGGCCTTGAATCTGGCGTGACCCGCTGGTATCGACGCCACGTCGGGGGCCTCGAGCTCGACCTCGATTCCCGCGGCACGGGCCAGCGACCGGGCCTCGCGATGCTGGTTGGGTCCGACCAGGGCCACCACGGTGCCGTCGTTACCGGCCCGGCCAGTGCGACCGGAGCGGTGCACATAGTCCTTGGAGTCAGCCGGGAGATCGAAGTGGATCACGCAGGCCACACCGTCGACATGGATTCCCCGAGCGGCCACGTCGGTGGCCACCAAGGCCTTGACCTCACCCCGGTGGAACTCTCCCAGCGCCCGTTCCCGTTGGCCCTGGCTTCGGTTGCCGTGGATGGCAGAGGCACTCACTCCTACAGCCGTGAGCTGTCGGGCGATCCGGTCGGCGCCGTGCCGGGTCCGGGAGAACACGACTGTCGGCCCACCACGCTCCACGATCTCCGCCGTCAGCTGCACTCGCTGGGATCGGTCGACGGTCCAGAACCGGTGGGTCACCTCCCCCGCTGCCTCCTCGGGCAGCTCGTGGACCACCGGATCGGTCTGGTAGTCACGAACGAGGGTGTCCACGGCGCCATCGAGGGTGGCCGAGAACAGAACGGTCTGGCGGTTGGTCGAGGTCTGGTCCAACAGCCGTCGCACATCGGGCAGGAATCCCATGTCAGCCATTCGGTCGGCCTCGTCGATCACCACGAATGACACATCCCGCAGGTCGCAGGCCTTTCGGTCGATCACATCGAGTAGTCGACCTGGGCAGGCCACCACGATGTCGACACCGCCGCGCAGCGCCTTGAGCTGGGGCTCGATCCCCGCCCCTCCGTACACGGCCAGAACCCGGAGCTCGCCGCTGACCATCCTGAGCTCATCAGCCACCTGGAGCGCCAGCTCGCGGGTCGGCGCAAGAACCAGTCCCTTCGGTCGCTTGGGCGCCGACCGCCGCACCCGGGCCGCCATGGGAAGAGCGAAGGCCAGCGTTTTTCCTGAACCCGTGTGGGCCTTTCCGCACAGGTCACGTCCGGCCAGAGCATCGGGAATGGTGGCAGCCTGGATGGGGAAGGGAGCGGTGATGCCATGGCGGGCCAGGGCCTTCACCTGCTGCTCGGGCACCCCGAGCGCAGCGAAACTGTCGGCGGAAGTCGAAAGAGCGCCGTCTCGTCCGGTTTTCACCCGACGGCGTCAGCCGTGCGGAACCACTGGTCCACCGCAGCGTGCCAGTGCTGGCGCTGCTCGGGTGTGAGGGTCGCCTCGTTGGCCTCGGTCAGCACGAAACCGCATGACCGCACGGCATGCACGTAGGCGGGATGCACGCCAGCACGCTCCATGGCGTCGGTCAGCGTGCGTGACACGTCAACCGGCCCGGTTCTGGGCTCATCCTCGAACATGACGATCATGTTACGAGGTCTGTAACGATATTGCCAGCTGATTCCGCCTCGTCTCCAACCGCCCATGAAACGGGGCTAGACACCACCGAGTGAATCCCGACGACGAGCTGGTAATCGGCCCCGACGGCCTTGCCCGGTGCCCGTGGGTCGGGTGGCACGAGGACTACATCGCCTACCACGACCATGAATGGGGTCGGCCGGTGGCCGATGACCAGCGGTTGTTCGAGAAGCTCTGTCTGGAAGGGTTTCAGTCCGGGCTCTCATGGCTGACCATCCTGAGAAAACGCCCCGCTTTCCGGGCGGCGTTCGCCGAGTTCTCCCCCTCGGCCATGGCCCAGTTCGGCCCCCGAGATGTGGACCGGTTGCTGAGCGACGCGGGCATCGTCCGACACCGGGGAAAGATCCTCGCAGCCATCAACAACGCCACCCGAGTGATGGAGCTGACCGCCACTGGGACAACTCTGGCCGCTCTTCTCTGGAGCTTCGAGCCGGAACCGTCCGAGCGTCCGTCGACGTTCGACTGGTCGACGCTTCGCTCCCTGTCGACCTCACCGGCATCGGTCCGCATGGCCCGTGACCTGAAGGCCCGGGGTTGGAGGTACGTGGGACCTACCACCGCCTATGCCTTCATGCAGTCCATGGGCATGGTCAACGACCATGTCGAGGGGTGCCACGTCCGCCCCGAGGTCGAACAGGAGCGGAGCCGATTCGTACGCCCGAGCTGACCTGCCCTCCGGGACGAGGACCGTGGCCCGATAGCTTCACCGGCCATGACCGCCGACGCAGACCGCTTCGTCTCTGAGATCTTCGACCCCTCGGCCTGGCAGCCGGTTCCCGGCTTCGAGGATCTGGTCGACATCACCTATCACCGAGCGACCGACGTGGGGGCGGTGCGGGTTGCCTTCGACCGCCCCGAGGTGCGCAACGCCTTCCGACCCGCCACCGTGGACGAGCTCTACCGGGTGCTGGACCATGCTCGTCAGAGTGCCGACGTCGGCTGTGTCCTGCTGACCGGCAACGGGCCGTCGCCCCGGGACGGAGGTTGGGCCTTCTGCTCGGGTGGAGATCAACGGATCCGTGGACGCGACGGCTATCGATACGCCGACGGGGAGACCGCCACCACCATCGACCCGGCCCGGTCGGGGCGCCTCCACATTCTGGAGGTCCAGCGTCTCATCCGGACCATGCCCAAGGTGGTCATCTGCCTGGTTCCCGGCTGGGCAGCCGGCGGCGGGCACAGCCTTCACGTGGTGTGCGATCTCACCCTGGCCAGCCGCGAACACGCCCGCTTCCGCCAGACCGACGCCGACGTGGCCAGCTTCGATGGCGGATTCGGATCGGCTTACCTGGCCCGCCAGGTGGGCCAGAAGTTCGCCCGGGAAATCTTCTTCCTGGGAGACACCTACACCGCCGAGGACGCCCACCGGATGGGGATGGTCAACGCGGTGGTGGACCATGGCGACCTGGAGCGCGTCGGGCTGGAGTGGGCCCGCAAGGTGATGGGCAAGAGTCCCACTGCTCAGCGGATGCTGAAGTTCTCCTTCAACCTGATCGACGACGGACTGGTGGGCCAGCAGGTGTTCGCCGGCGAAGCCACCCGTCTGGCCTACATGACCGACGAGGCCGCAGAAGGCCGGGACTCGTTCCTGGAGAAGCGGGACCCCGACTGGTCACCGTTCCCTTGGCACTACTGAGCGGCCCCGTCGAGTTCGGGGGCTCCGGTTCTCTCCAGGTGGCCGGCGCGGACCCGCATGGCCTCGAGGAAACGGTCCACGGCATCCAGAGCGAACAGCGTGCGGGGCGAGTCGAAGAGTTCGAATGCGTGCTGGGCACCGGGTAGCTCGGCGTAGACCACCGGGTTCTTGGACTCGGCCTTGAGCATGGCGGCGAAGGACCGGGCCTGCTCCACCGGGACCAGCGTGTCGTTCGTGCCGTGCAGGATCATGAACGGCGGAGCGTCGGGGCGAACCCAGGTCATGGTGGAGGCCAGGTCCCATCGGTCGTGATCGTCGGCCAGCCGGCTCTTGAGAATGAACCTGGCCAGGATGTCCTCCATGTCGGCCCGGCCGGTACCGTCGCGGTTGGTCCAGTCGTACACCCCGTAGAACGGGACGGCGGCCACCACCGATGTGTCGACCTCTTCGAAGCCCGGCTGGAACTCGGGCTCGTTGGGGGTGAGGGCCGCCAACGACGAGAGGTGACCGCCAGCGGAGCCGCCGGTGATTGCCACGTAGTCGGGGTCGCCCCCGTGATCGGCGATGTTCTTGCGGATCCAGGCCAGCGCCCGCTTGACATCAACGATGTGGTCGGGCCAGGTCGCCCGGGGGCTCAGGCGGTAGTTGATCGACACGCCGATCCAGCCCCGCTCGGCCATGTGGGCCAGCAACGGCATGGCCTGTTGCTCTTTGTTTCCAATGATCCAACCGCCGCCGTGAACCTGGAGCAGCACCGGGGCCCGCCCGTCTCTGGGCAGAGCGGGGTGGCGCCAGATGTCGAGCTGATTGCGGTACCCGGCCGGTCCGTAGGAGATATTGGCCGCGTCCCGGGCCACGAAGCGGGCGCGGGTGGCGCGCAGGCCCAGCGGGCCCGCGGCCAACTGCCGGCGCACCGACGTCGCCGCCAGGTCCGGGGGCTCAGCTTCGTGGGCGACGTCCAGCTCGTCACCCAGCCCGTCACGCAGTGCCTGGTCCAGAAGGTTTCCGGCCTCCATCGACTGGCGCCACAGGCGTATCAGGGCCAGCCACGAGGCCGCCGAGATCCCCAGCGCCGCCAAGCCGGCTGGCGTACGCAGAGCACCCCGCCGGGCGAAACCCAGCGTGGCCAGGGCCTGCCACCCCACCGCGTGCAGCGGCATCTCGGATGTGGGCCAGCCACTGGCGAAGGCCAGCACCCCGCCAGGACCGTTGCGAGCCAGCGGTTTGCGGGCATTGGCGGTGTTGAGAGCCCCCAATACTGCCGAGGCCAAGAACGTGTTGCCCGCCGCCTGAGCGGCCGGTGAGGAGGAGCGAGCCATCTCCCCATTGAACACCGTTCGCTGGCCATGGCGTATCGGCCAGGTCCCGGTACCCGGTCAGTTGTCGAGTAGCCGCATTCCCGGTGGGGCCAGGGGACCGGTCGGGATCCGTTCGGTCGACGGAAGATCGACCACGAACTCGGTGCGATGAGCGGGAAACACATACTCGGCGAACAGCACCGAACGACCCTCGTGGTCGTGGGTGGCCCGGGTGCACAGCAGCACCGCCGACCCCACCGGCACCCCCAGCACCTCAGCGTCATCGGCGGAGGCCAATCCGGCCCCGATCACCTGGGTGGCACCACCGAAGTTGACTGGCAACAACTCGTAGAAGGACCGCTCCTCGAGCTGGGCGCGGCTGAGATGAGCGCCCAGTTCCTGAGGACACCAGACCGTCACCCGGGCGAACGGTTCACCATCGGCCAGGTTGACCCGACGAACAGTCAGCACATGATCCACCCCGAGTACCTGTCGAACCGGATCGGGCGCCTCGGCAAACGCGAAGTCCAGGATCTTTCGCTCCGAACGCCGCCCCTCGGCTTCCAACTGGGCCTCGATGGTGACCAGACCGGCCAGCGGTTGGCGAACCGCCTCGCTGGCCACAAACCAACCGAACCCCTGGCGCGAGTCGACGAGACCCTGGCGCCGCAGCTCCTCCAAAGCCTTTCTGACCGTGACGCGGGACGCCTTGTACGATGCGGAGAGTTCGGCCTCCGAGGGGAGCAGGCGGCCCGCGGCCAAATCGCCATTGGCCACCTGCCGACCGATCTCGGTGGCCAGCTCATCCGCGATCTCGCGGTACCGGATGGTGCGCACTTGTCTCATAGTTGTATGCTTGCGGCTGCAACGCAAGGGCGCGCTGCGCACAACTGCCTCCCGCCCCCGAAACATCACGAGGTGAACCCATGGCCGTGTCAGCGTCAACCCCGATCGAGCTAGTGCAGGCGGTGTACCAGAAGCTCCCCGAGCGACTGGCCCTGGGCCGCCAACGGCTCGGACGCCCGCTGACGCTCACCGAGAAGGTGTTGATCAATCATCTCCGCGACCCCGAGGCCGCCGGACTCGACCGCGGCGTCAGCTACACCGACTTCGACCCGGACCGCATCGCCATGCAGGACGCCACCGCCCAGATGGCGTTGCTTCAGTTCATGACGGCGGGACTACCTCGGGTGGCCGCCCCCACCACAGTCCACTGCGATCATCTCATCCAGGCCAAGGTGGGCGCCTCCATCGACTTGGGCGTGGCCATCGACACCAACAAGGAGGTCTACGACTTCCTCGAGAGTGTCTCGGCCCGCTACGGAATCGGCTTCTGGGGCCCCGGATCAGGCATCATCCACCAGGTTGTGCTGGAGCAATACGCCTTCCCGGGCGGAATGATGATCGGCACCGACAGCCACACCCCCAATGCCGGTGGCCTGGGCATGGTCGCCATCGGAGTCGGTGGAGCCGACGCCGTCGACGTGATGACCGGCTTCCCCTTCAACGTCCGGTTCCCCAAGGTCATCGGCATCCACCTCACCGGAGGCCTCTCGGGTTGGAGTTCACCCAAGGACGTCATCTTGGAGGTGGCCCGCATTCTCACGGTGAAGGGGGGTACCGGCGCGATCGTCGAGTACTTCGGCCCCGGAGCCGAGACCATCTCAGCCACCGGCAAGGCCACCATATGCAACATGGGCGCCGAGATCGGGGCCACCACCTCGATCTTCGCTTACGACGAGACCCATGACGCCTACCTGCGGGCCACCCGTCGGGCCGAGATAGCCGACGCCGCCGCCGCAGTGGCCGAGCACCTTCGCCCCGATGCCGAGGTGTACGCCGACCCGGCATCTCACTACGACCAGGTGATCGAGATCGACCTCTCCACCCTGGCCCCGCTGATCAACGGCCCCCACTCCCCCGACTACGCACACAAGGTTTCCGAGGTCGGTGCGACCGCCGCCGAGAAGGGATGGCCGGTGGAGATCTCGGCCGCCCTGATCGGATCGTGCACCAACTCGTCCTACGAGGACATCACCCGAGCGGCCTCGATTGCCCGTCAGGCTTCGGCCAAGGGCCTGCGGGCCAAGACCAAGCTGTTGATCACTCCGGGATCCGAGCAGGTGCGCGCCACCATCGAACGTGACGGCCTGCTCGCCGACCTGGAAGCCATCGGCGGCGAGGTGCTGGCCAACGCCTGCGGTCCTTGTATCGGCCAGTGGGCCCGACCCGACATGGACCCGTCCACCCCCAACACCATCGTCAACAGCTACAACCGGAACTTCCCCAAGCGCAACGACGGCTCTCCGAACACCTTGAGTTTCGTCACCTCGCCCGACACCGTCATCGCCCTGGCTCTGGCCGGTCGCCTCGACTTCAACCCCGCAACCGACTCACTGATCACCGAGTCCGGCGAGAGCGTCCGCCTCGACGAGCCCGTGGGCGTGACCCTTCCGCCGAGTGGATTCGACCCGGGCGAGAACACCTTCACGGCGCCACCCGAGGACGGCTCGGCCATTGAGGTGAAGGTGTCTCCCACCAGCGACCGGCTGCAACTGCTCGAACCCTTCGCCGCCTGGGACGGCGAGGACTTCGTGGGCCTGACGCTGCTGCTCAAGGCCCAGGGCAAGTGCACCACCGATCACATCTCCATGGCCGGCCCGTGGCTCAAGTACCGCGGCCACCTCGAGAACATTTCAGGCAACCTCTTCGCCGGCGTCATCAACGCCTTCACCGGCGCCGACGGCACCGGCCTCGACCCCCTCGACGGCGAGACCCGGACCTTCCCCGAGATCGCCAAGCGACTGCACGAGGCCGGGGTGGCCTGGGTGGCGGTCGGTGACGAGAACTACGGCGAGGGGTCGTCACGGGAGCACGCCGCCATGGAGCCCCGGTTCCGGGGAGCCAAGGTGATCCTGGTGCGCAGCTTCGCCCGCATCCACGAGACCAACCTGAAGAAGCAGGGTGTTCTGCCCCTGACCTTCGCCGATCCGGCCGTCTACGACCAGATCGGCGAGACCGACAAGCTGTCGTTCCTCGGCCTGGCAGATCTGGCCCCGGGCCAGCCGGTAGCGGCCCAGATCGTCAAGCCCGACGGCACCACCGTTGACTTCACCGCCAACCACACCATGAACGACGAGCAGATCTCGTGGTTCCGGGCCGGTGGTGCCCTGAACATCATCCGCCAGAAGATGGAAAGCCGCTGACCTTCCGGGGGTGTCACCCGAACTCAGCGGGCGACACCCCAGGTGGGCAGGCACTGTTCGGGCGGGTCGATGGTGACCGCTCTGAACACCTGGAACTTCTCACGCCACACCGACACCGGCTGGTTCAGTAACGGGTCATCGCCGGCCCGGGGGGAATCGAAGGTCTCCCCCCGGAACCGGTAGGTGATCGCGACATCAGGATGATCCACGACGTACTGCCGCAACTGGACGCGCGGCACCGCCAAACCCTGGAGGGCGTAGGCCTCGAGCCCGGGATCGGAACTGGCCTCGATGATCACCAGATCCCGGTACTCGTCGGTGAGCGGTATGCCCCGGCGGAAGATCAGGTGATTCGACTCGCCGTCAACGACGCGAAGGTTGGCGTACATGTTCCAACTCCCAGCCGAGCGGACCTCTAGATACGGCAGGAATCCGTTGACCACTGCCAGAGCCGGCACCACCATCAGCCAGGCAGGCGGCGCTCCCAGCGGTGTCGCTCCCCCATCTGGCTGGTGCCGGACATAGCGGGCCAGAGCCACCAGAACCGCCACCACCGTGGGCTGCCACATCCACCACAGCAGGGTCCGCGACGACGTGAACGCCGGGAACGAAACCTCACCGGCGAGACCGGTTCCGACAATGAAGGTCAGCGCCACCGCCCGCTGAAGACCGGGCCTGACGGTCAGCATGTCACCCACACGGGTCTGGAGGCGCCGAGCCTGATCCATCATCCTGGTGAACGCCCCCGCCGGCAGGAAGCTCAGGTAGATCACCGTCAGCAGCGAGGAGAAGTCCACGATCTGATGGGTCCGGTCGATGGAAAGGGCGGCGTGGAAGGCGATGGCCAGAAATACCGCGGGCACCCTGGTTCGTCTGATCATCAGTAGCCAGGGAATGGCCAGTTCGATGACCATCGTCCCCACCATCACCGCCCACTGCACGCTCGACGCGTCCTGAACTCCGAGCCCGCCCAGCCCGATGGAAGTGAGCGACTCGTCGAGAAACACCACCGCGCAGCTCACGGCCGGATCCAGAAAAGCCGAGTTGACCTTGGCAAATCCGGCGAACAGATAGAAGGCCAAGAAGATCCAGCGCGCCGTGGGAATGAACCACGTCACCAGGTACCAGTCGGCGATGTCGCCGCGTTCGGAGCAGGACCTTCCTCGGCCCACCGCCGCCGCCACCGCCGCAACAGCCAGTAGTGCCACCGCGATGAGGCCGACCAGGGTCCAGTGGTTCGAAAGCTGCGGTGCCTCGTCCCAGACCGTCCACAAGACGGTCACCCCCAGCAGGGTGAGTCCGAACAACTGCCGGGGCCGGGCCACCACAACTGCTACCGATGCCAGCAGAGCAACGTGGGGAAGGTCGATGTCACCTCGGGTGTTGCCAAGCTGGTGGGTCCAGGCCGCCAGGGCCAACCCCACCGTGAAGACCGTTACCAGGTTGCGTTGGTCGGTGGTCGGCCTCCGTGTCACCCAATCCATGAGTGGGAGAGTACGCGATCGGCTGACGTTGGCAAATGGATCTACGCTCCTCCCCGTGACCACCACTTCGGACCTCGACCCCACCGCCACGCCCCGCACGAAGGCATCGAGAGCCAGAACCGCGGGTGTCCTACTGGTGGCTCTCATGGCCTTGGGCGCGTGCGGAGTCACCGGCGGAGATCAGGTCAGCTCCGACGACACGTCGGCTACCACCAGCAGTTCGGACTCGACCGACCGTTCGACCACCTCCACGAAGGAACGCGAGACCACCACCACCGAGGATGAGGACGAGCCCGCCACAACCACCACCACCCAGCCGTCTGACGGCACCACCACTACCTCGGGGTTCGTGGTGGGTGACGACGTCATGCGCGACGCCCTGATTCAGGGTTTCATGACCGCCGGAATGACCGCCGAACAGGCCGAGTGCATGGCCGACGGGTTCATGGACCTCGGACTCACCGACCCGGGAGCCGATTTCGACATCAGCGCCATCATGGGGTTGTACAGCCAGTGCGGCGTATCGCTGGAGGACCTCGGAGGCCTCGGCGGAATGCCGACTCCCTCAGCCTGACCGGCGTCAGCCTGACCGGCGTTGGATGGTCAGTCGCTGCCAGGCCTACGGCTCGCCTCATCGCTCTCTGAGCGATGGCCGGCGGGTAGTGCTCGCTCGATCTCCTCAGCGGAGGGCTCGCGACGCTCCCGTGCCTCGTCGGGGAGCAGGGCGGTTATGGCGGTCATGATCCGGCGGGTGTCGGCATCGAGACTGCGACCCTTGAGCTCGACGGAAGCGCCGACGCGAATCTGAACGGTCGGGGGATGCCCGATCGCCAGCACGTTGGGGGTCCGAGAGTTGCGGGGCCAAACCTTCTCGGTACCCCATAGCCCGATCGGAACAACCGGCGCGCCCGAAAGGCCAGCCAGCTTGGCCGCTCCCCACCGGCCCTTCAGTTCGGGGTCATACAGAGCGCGACCTCGGGGAATGGTGCCCTGGGGCATGATCGCCACCAGTTCACCCGCCGCCAGGGCCTCGGCGGCTGCTGCCAGCGGCTCGTCAGATCCCGATCCACGATCCACTCGGATTCCGCCCAGTGCCGACACCACCTGGCCAACCAGCGGAGCATCGAACACCTCCTTCTTGCCCAGGAACCGCACCGGTCGATTGACTCGACCGAGGGCGTATCCGATGGCCAGAGGGTCGAAGTACGAGCGGTGGTTGGCGACGATGATCGCGGGACCTTCGGCGGGAATGTTGTCGGTGCCCTCGACCTCGAAGTGGACCCACGGGAACAGCTCGGGTTGGGCCAGCATCTGTAGGGCTCGTTGGGGCTCTATGCCCGCCAGCTTCGGAACCGCGGCGGGCACATCGAAATGGCGGGTAGGCCATCGTCGGAGGGCGGCGACCACCCGGAGTCGGGGGTCGGGGTTGATAGCGGTCGGGTGGCCGACCGCGCTGAGCAGCGGCAAGTCGTAGATCGAGTCGGAGTATGCGTAGCTGGTGGCCAGGTCCACCGCCGCCGATGCCGCCCTCTCCCGGTCCGCCGCCAGCTTGCCGGGACCCCACACGAAGTGGCCGTCGATGGTGCCGTCGTATCGGCCGTCCATCTCGCCGTAACGGGTGGCGATCACGTGATCCATGCCGAGGGCCCGGGCCAGGGGCGACACCAGATCGTGGGGTGAGGTGGTGGCCATGACCAGCAGCCGACCATCGGCCCGATGCTGATCCAACAGCACCCGGGCAAATCCGGGTACCGCGGCCAGCAACTCGGGAGCCGCCGCCTCGCCGGCGGCCTGAACCTTCTTGCGCTCCCAGCCCGAGGCGGCCCGGGCCATCTGTCGGGTGGCCACCATTGACGGGATGGTCTCGCCGATGACGTCGAAGACCTTGAACACGAGGGCTTCGCCGGGGATCGAACGGTCCGGCAACAGCCCCATCTTCTTGAGCTGGGTGCTGAAAGCCGGGCCGCTCGCCCCTCTCAGCAGGGTGCGGTCCAGGTCGAAGATCGCCGCGCTGGTCACAGCCTGAGCCTAGGACCCTTGCCCGGCCGCTCTGGCCGGAATCATCAGCCAATCAGCTCCGGGCCACTGCGGCGGGGAACAGGACGTTGTTCTCTTTGTGAATGTGTAGGTGGGTGTCGAGCTCCACCTTCTCCAGGGCCTGATAGGTGGCGGTGTAGGTGGCGCAGCCGTCGGCGGGCACTTCGTAACCGCCCGTGATCTGACGGAGTTGCTCGAGGATCTCGCCGGTGGCTTCGTGCTCACGCATCATCTGAGCGATCGGATGCTCGACTGGAACGGTGGTACCCGCTTCCAGGCTTCGGATCATGGGAAACAGGACCTGTTCCTCCTTGGCCATGTGAGGCTCCATGTCGTCGTGGAGCGCCACCGCCAGTTCGGCCACGCGGATCAGTTCGGGGTGACGGTCGCCGTGGACGGCGGCGATCTTGGCGGTCAGCTCGATGAGCCGGGGAAGCTCGGCGTGGAGGAAGGCATGGTGGGTGCACTCGATGTGCTCGGTGAGTTCGGACATCGTCATGGTGCGGTAGTCGTCACCGGTCTCGGGTGTCCCCTCGGTGGCCAAGATACGAGCCAGCACCTCAGAGGCATCGTGACCGGCGGCGGCAGCGGCCTCGCTGAGAGATCGAGCCCCGTGGCAGCAGTAGTCGATTCCCAGGTCTTCGAGTACGGGCGCCGCCCCGGGGTGGGCGGTCACCAACTCTCCCAGGGTCTGCTCGATGGCGGGTTCCACGGTGGTCATTTCGGTGTCTCCAGGTCTCTGAGGGACGTACGGGCCAGCTGCGCGAGAAGGAGGCGACGGGCTTCCACCCAGGCGTCGTGCACCACGCACGGGTTGGAGCTGTCGCAGGGTCGATCGACCACGACACACCGACCCGAGTCGGTGGGACCCTCAGCGGCCTCGATGACGTCGAGCACCGATATCTCGGTCAGGTCGACAGACAGGGAATAGCCACCGGCAGGGCCCGGTTCGGAGCGCACCCATCCGGCCCGCACCAAGGGACCTACCACCTGCGGTACGAAGCCACTGGTGGTACCCAAGGCCTGGGCGAGGTCACCCGCCTTCAGGCGGGAGGCGCCGTCGAGTGCCACCAGGGTTCGGGTGGCCAGATCAGCCTTGCGGGTCACCTCCAATCTCACAGTCTCATACTAATGGACTGATGGATAGACCACAACCACGAGCCAGGCCGCCCAAGACGACGTATGGAAAAACAGGAAGCGACCGGCCAAGGGGGAGGCCGGTCGCTTCTACGGTCTGAGCGGCAGGGGAACCGCTCGACCCGTCGCTCGAGGTCGGGAGGGGGACCCGTTACCTCGGCGGTCTTTGTAAGCAAAGTATCGCCTTTTGCAAGCAATCTGTCTAGTAGGTCTTTGAGATACTTGCTATCGTGATTTGCGATGGATCTACGTCAGCTCGCCGCCCTCACCGCCGTCGCCGACCACCACAGCTTCTCGGCCGCTGCCCGGGCGCTGCACACGGTGCAGTCCAACATCTCCACCCACGTTGCCCGACTGGAGAAGGAACTCTCCGCCGTTCTGGTCGACCGCTCCACTGGCGAACTCACCGATGCCGGAGAACTGGTGGTGGCCCGGGCCAGGCAGATCCATGCCGAGTTGGCGGCCATCACCGCCGATGTCACTTCGTTGCAGGGAGATGTGGCCGGCCAGGTGAGAATCGGTGTGATCGGAACCACCGGGCGATGGCTGGTACCAGCCCTCCTGAACGCGCTGGGCTCGGCCCACCCACGAGTCCGGCTGGTAACCATCGACGCCACCACCACCTCGCTACTCCCCCAACTCTCGTCTGGGAGACTCGACCTGGCGGTGGTGAATCTGCCGGCTACCGACCCCGATGTGGAGGTCGAGGCCCTGTTCGAGGAAGACCACGTGCTGTTGACACCCGCCGAACATCCGTTGGCGTCGCGTGACCGGGTCGAGCTCACCGAGCTCTCCGACACTCCCCTTCTTCTCGAACCGCCCGGAACCGGATTTCGTGACCACCTGGACAACGACGCCAACCGACTCGGTGTTCGCCTGGTGTCACAGGCCGAAGTGGACGGGATGCGACTGCTGGCCGCCCTCGCCCAGCAGGGTTTCGGAGCCGCGGTCCTTCCGGCCTCGGCCATGGTCGACTGGACCCATCCCACCCGAAAGGCGGTGGCCCTCGACGGTGCCACCCGTCGAGGGGTGGGACTGGCCATTCCTCGCCGAGGGCGCCAGACGGCCGCCGCCCGCGCCACCGCCGACGTACTCAGGTCGGTGGTCGAAACCGAGGTTCCCAACCTCAGTGGGTTACATCTGGTGCGTTGACGCACATTGCCTGATCCCTATCTGTGCGTCTCGGGTCGGGAGCGTGAACAGCAATGGTGCGCTTTCTCCTGCCCCCTCGTCGGGCCGGTACGATTCAGGTGACGGGCGCCGGTCCAGTTCTCCGCAATGAGGACACCGGGCTCGTCTCCCCCAGCGAGGATCCTGAGGCAGGAGCGAGCAGTGACCGAGAGCGTGACCATCACCGACAACCGCACCGGGGAGTCCATCGAGATCCCCATTGTCGACGGTGGGATAGACGCCGGGAGCTGGAAGAAGCTCCTCGGCAACGTCTGGTTCGCCGACCCGGGGTTCACCCAGACTGCCGCCACCGAGTCGGCCATCACCGAACTCGACGGTGAAGCCGGGATCCTGCGCTACCGCGGGTACCCCATCGAACAGCTCGCCGAGCACTCGACCTACCTCGAGGTCGCGTACCTCCTGATCTACGGCGAACTGCCCACCGAGGAGCAGTTCACCCAGTGGAAGCACGACGTCACGTACCACACCTACATCCACGAGAACGTGCGCAAGCGCACCCTCGAGGGCTTCCACCACGACGCCCACCCCATGGGCATGCTGGTCTCGACCATTGCTGCGCTCTCGACCTTCTACCCCGAGGCCAAAGAGATCCACGACGAGGACATCCGCAACAAACAGATCGTGCGGGCCATCGCCAAGATGCCCACCCTGGCTGCCGGCGCCCATCGTTCCAGCGTCGGCATGCCCTTCGTTTACCCCGACAACACCTTGGACTTCGCCTCCAACTTCTTGTCGATGATGTGGAAGATCGGCGAGCCCCACTACGAAGCCGACCCGGTGCTGGCCCGGGCGCTCGACGTGTTGTTCATCCTCCACGCCGACCACGAACAGAAC
This sequence comes from Actinomycetota bacterium, assembly GCA_963169755.1. GTDB lineage: Bacteria > Actinomycetota > Acidimicrobiia > Acidimicrobiales > Iamiaceae > Aquihabitans. The sequence goes on from CAUJFC010000258.1 coordinate 18,398, forward strand.
TGCGGCACCACCGCCATGCGGGTCATCGGCTCATCGCACGCCGACCCCTACTCGGCCCTGGCCGGCGCCACTTCCGCTCTGTACGGCCCCCGCCACGGTGGAGCCAACGAGGCCGTCATCAAGATGCTCACCGAGATCGGCCACGTCGACAACGTGGCCGACTACGTGAAGTCGGTGAAGGAGGGCAAGGGTCGCCTCCAGGGCTTCGGTCACCGGGTGTACAAGAACTTCGATCCCCGGGCCAAGATCATCAAGCGGATCGCCTACGACGTGTTCGAGGTGACCGGCAAGAACCCCCTCCTCGACATCGCCCTCAAGCTCGAAGAGGTGGCGCTGGCCGACGACTACTTCGTGAGCCGCAAGTTGTACCCCAACGTCGACTTCTACTCGGGGCTCATCTACCAGGCCATGAACTTCCCCATCGAGATGTTCACCGTGCTGTTCGCCATCCCCCGTACCGCTGGCTGGCTGGCCCACTGGCGTGAGCTGTTGCTCCAAGACCAGAAGATCGCCCGACCCCGCCAGCTCTACACCGGATCCGGACCCCGCGATTACGTGGGTATCAACGCCCGCTGACAGCCATCAGGTCCCCTCAGGTGACCTCGTCGGGTTCCAGCCGACGTACCGACGGGCGACGGTCAACCTCGTAACGCATCAACGCCACCCGCACGTCAGTGATGGCCGCGCTTCCCGGCACCAGCAACACCGGGTTGAGCCGCAGGGCGGCGATCTCGGGTACGGCATCGGCCAGCGCCGCCACCCGGACCAGCAGGTCCACCAGGGCCGCCCGGGCCCGGGGGCCCTGCTCGGCCACGGCGGCGGCCACACCCGAGCGGTCTATCAACCGCTCGGCGTCAGCGTCAGTCAGGGGCAGGATCTGCATGACCCGCTCGGCGAACCGCTCGACTGAGGCGCCCCCGGGCCCCAGGGTGAGAATGTCTCCCAGCACCGGGTGACGGTGCACACCAACCCGACATTCGGCACCCTCGGGTGCCATGGTCTGCACCACGGCGGGATCCATGGCGTCGCCCAACAACTCGGTCATCCGCTGATGGGCGCGCCGAACCTCGTCGGGGCCGTGGACATCGAGGGACACACCGCCCGCTTCGGTCTTGGCGAGCCGCTCCAGACCAGTCGCCTTGAGTGCAACCGGATATCCCAGTTCCTCAGCGGCAGCCACCGCGGCGTCCACGCCGCTGACCACCCGCTGGTCGACCACCGCCAGCCCCGCTCCTCGCAGCACGAGGGCCGCGTCCTCGGGCCCCAACCACACCCGGTCTCGGTCCGCCGACCCCGGGCGCTCTTCGAGTGAACCCAGGCGCTGAGTGACCAACTCCCTGGTGACCCGCAGGTCAGCTTCAGCCAGCACGGCCACCTCGCCCGCCGGCTGAGAGCGCCAGGCGGCATAGGCCCACACCCGCCCCAGAGCCGCCGCCGCCTCTTCGGGGAACGGGAATCCCGGTACCCGAACATCGCCGCTGGACAGCACCTCGATCGGATGCTCACCGAGGAAGGTCGCCAGGGTGGTGACGGCCGCCCGATGTCGCTGGGCACGGGTGAGAGCGGCCCCGTACTCGCGGTAGCGCGTTCGACGGGCCGGGGCGTAGATCACCAGCACAGCGTCCACCCGGCCCCCCTGGTACAGGTCGATCAACGCTGATTCGAACTCGTCAGGCGAAGCCTCGTTGGACAGGGCCACCGGTGCGGTCGGAGTCAGTCCAGCGGCGTGCAGCGCATCCACCGCCAGCCAGGCCGGACCCCACGAGTTGGTCAGCACCGCCACCCGGTCTCCGGCCGGCAGGGGCTGAGTGGCGAACACCCCGGCGGTGTGGATCATCTGAGTGAGGTTGTCGACCCGGACCACGCCGGTCTGTTCCAGCAGAGCGGTGGCGGTGGCCGTCGAAGGCCAGGCATCGGGCTCGTCCCAGTGATCGACCGGAGCGCTGGCCACCTTGACCGCCACCATCGGCTTGCGCTGGGACAGGCCTCGAGCGGTGCGGGCGAACTTCTGGGGATTACCGAACGACTCCAGATAGCACATGACCACTTCGGTGGCGGGATCATCCTGCCAGTAGCGGAGCAGGTCGTTGCTGGAGACGTCTGCCTTGTTGCCCACCGCCACGAAGCTGGAGATGCCCAGACCGGCCTGCCGGCAGGCGTCGACGATGGCGGCCCCCACCACCCCCGACTGGGCGGCCAGTCCAACGGTCCCGGTCGGAACATCGAGCGGAATGAAGGTGGCGTGCATGCGAACCGCCGGGTCGGTGTTGATGAGCCCCAGGGTGTTGGGGCCCAGCAGGCGCATCCCGTGACGACGGGCATAGGACACCAACTCGGCCTCGAGTTCTTCGCCGGCTGCGTCTCGATCGGCGAAGCCGTCCGAGAGCACGACCAGGGCCTGCACCCGCTTGACGGCGCACTCCTCGACCACCCGCAACACCTCTGAGGCCGGGACGCACACCACCGCAAGATCCACCTCACCGGGTAGATCGACCACCGAACGCCAGGCCCGGACGCTGGCCACGTAGGCCGCTTCACGGTTGACGGGATACACCGGGCCCTCGAAGCGATGGGCCATGAGTTGGCGCAGCACCTGGTGGCCGATGGCGGCCGGGTCACGCGACGCCCCCACCACCGCGATCGAGGTGGGCTTGAGGACCCTCTCGATCGAGCGGGCCTCGGCGGTGGCGGCTCGGACCTCGATGGCGGCCAAAGCCTCGGGGGTTGGTTCGATTCCCAGTTCGACCTCGATCACGCCGTCTTCGAAACGGCTCTTGGAAGTGAACCCAGCCTGGGTGAACACCCCCAGCATCTTGCGGTTCTGGGGTAGTACCGACGCCGTGAACCCCGAGATACCCGCTTCCCGGGCGGCCGCCGCCAGATACTCGAGCAACACGGTGGCCATGCCCCGGCCGTGGTGGGCGTCGTCGATGAAGAACGCCACTTCGGCGTCGCTACGGCCACGGTGGCGGTCGTAGCGGGCCACTCCCACCAACTCACCCCCCAACAACCCGACGAAGGCCATGCGGTCCACGTAGTCGACCCGGGTGAACCGGTCCAGGTCCCTCTGGGACAGCCGGGGCCGAGGCGAGAAGAACCGGAAGTAGATGCTCTCGGGTGACTGCCGGTCATGGAAGCGCAGGATCAGGTCGGCGTCGGTGGGACGGATGGGGCGCACCGACATGGTGCCGCCGTCGGCCAACACCACGTCGGCCTCCCACCGCGATGGATAGGTACCGCCGCCCGAGGGTGACTGTGCATCGACCGGGTCGGATTCGACCGGGTCCCCACCTGACTCGTCAGCCATGCCGGCAGGATAGGTGGCCGGGGAGCCAACCCATCGGCGACATTCGACATCCGACATGACACCCTCTCGGAGGCCACTAGAACGGTCGGGTGCACCATCGCGTCACCCGGACCCCACCCCTACCCGGTCTCGATTTCGCCGCCATCCGCACCGAACTCCGAACCCCCGGGGCATTCCCTGACGATGCCCTCGACGAGGCCCACCAGACCAAGCAACCGATGGAGACGACCAGTCGGGACGCGACCGACATCGAGTTGGTGACCATCGACCCACCCGGTTCGATGGATCTGGATCAGGCTCTGGCCATCTCGACCCGCTCCGGGGGTGGCTGGCGCGTCCATTACGCGATCGCCGATGTCGCCGCCTGGGTCAGACCGGGAGGACCGGTCGACCGCGAGGCTCGCCGTCGCACTCAGACCTACTACTCCCCCGACCTGAACGAGCCGCTCCACCCTCCGGCCCTGTCGACCGCCGCGGCATCGCTTCTTCCGGACGGGCCTCGACCGGCGGTGCTGTGGACCCTCGACGTAGACGAATCCGGCCGACTCGACTCCGTCTCTCTCGGTCGGGCCACGGTGCGCAGCCGCGCCCAGCTCACCTACCAGCAGGTTCAGACCATGGCCGACGAACACCGTCTGCCCGAGCCGTTGGCGGAGCTGCCAGCGCTGGGGAGGGTATTGCTCGATGACGCCCGACGGCGGGGAGCCATCGAGCTGGGCCTGCCCGAACAGGAGGTGGTGGCCACCGACCGGGGAGAGTGGACCCTGGAGCTCCGCTCCGAGTTGGACTCCGAGCGTTGGAACGCCCAGATCTCGCTGCTCACCGGTCGAGCCGCCGCCACTCTGATGATCGAGGGGCGATTGGGCCTGTTGCGCACCCTCCCCCGACCGGACCCCGAGGTGGTGGACAGGCTGCGCTCGGTCGCCGCCGGACTCGGGATCGCCTGGCCCGAGACGCAGACGCCGGGTGGTCTGCTGGCATCGCTCGACATGGCGACACCCCACCACGCCGCTTTTGCCGACCTGGCCGCCGAGTTGCTGAGAGGTGCTGACTACACCGCCATGGAGGGGACGGTTCCCGACGACCCGGGCCACGGAGGCATCGGTGCCCCCTATGCCCATGTGACCGCTCCGCTGCGCCGACTGGCCGACCGGTTCACCGCCGAGACCTGTCTGGCGCTGTTCGAAGGGCGCGAGGTCCCGGACTGGGCCCGGGAAGCCCTTGCTGGTCTGCCCCAGATCATGAGTGACGGCAACCGCCGGGCCCGGGCCTTGGAGCGCGCTGTGGTGGATGCCACCGAGGCCTGGGTGCTGCGGGACCGGGTCGGCCACCAGTTCACCGCCGTGGTCATGGAATCGAACCATCAAGGGGCCACTGTGGTGGTCGAGGATCCCGCCATCCGAGCCCGCTGCGAAGGGACGGGCCTGGTGTCGGGCCGCGAGATCACGGTGCGCTGCACCCAGGCCGATGTCGAGCGGCGGTTGGTGCGCTTCCAGTCGGTGCCCTGATCAGCCGCCCACTACCCCCTACCCTTTCGGGGTGCTCTACGCCCTGCTGTTCGCCGCCAGCGTCACAGTGGGATTCGGCGCGTCCCGAGTTGTCCGGAACTCGATGACGCGGGTTCGGTCCCCCCGACCGGCGGTGAGCCGGGCTCCTTCGAACCCCGTCACCGTCAACGCTGCCCAGCCGGCAGCGACCGCCGGGCCACTGGCGGTCAGGCGGGGTGACACCGGCGAGTTGGTGAATCTCGTCCCGGGGCTGTCGGTGGGCCGCTCGAGCGACAACACCATCACCTCTCTCGACGAGCGGGTCAGCCGTACCCACGTCCGCTTCGAACCGGCCGGCAACGGCTGGGTGGTCATCGATCAGGGTTCAGCCAACGGCACTTGGATCGACGGTGCCCGCATCCCCGCCCGTCGGCCCATCCCGGTCCAGGTGGGCACGGTGGTGGGGGTCGGTCCGCTGGAACTGCACGTGACGATCTCTGACCGGCCGACCCCGACCAGTGACCGCTGGGCGCCGTCGGTCGACCGCACCCAGGTACTGCCCCGGCCACCTGTGCCCCCCGCTGGCACCGGGCGGTGAGGACCCGCCCATGATGTACCTGGTGGTGCTGGTGGCCGGACTGGCCACCGGGGTGGTGGCCGAACACCTGACCTCGGCTCGTGCCCCGGTTGGCGCCGGCCGCCCTCGCCGTCGCACCGTGTCGCGCCTGATCCTGGCCGGGGCCCTGTTGGTGGTGCTCGGCACTCTGGCGATGCTGGTTTGGGCCAACTCGATCTTCAACCGGATCGAGAAGGTCGAGGTGTCGGACGCCTTGAGCAGTGGATCAGGAACCAACTACCTGCTGGTGGGGGCCGACAACACCTTGGGAGGCGGCGAGGCCCGCGAGGGTGTCGACGGCATCCGAGCCGACACCGTGATGGTGCTTCATGTGGCTGGCGGGCGGTCAACCATGCTGTCGCTCAACCGTGACCTCTGGGTGCACAACCCCGCCACCGGGCAGGAAGGACGGCTCAACGCCACCTACAACCAGGGACCCGCCAACCTGGTGCGCGCCGTCACCGAGAACTTCCAGATTCCCATCGACCGCTACGTGGAGATCGACTTCGACTCGTTCAGCGGACTGGTCGACTCGCTGGGCGGGATCGAGGTGACCGTGGCCAACCCGGCCTTCGACCTGGCATCAGGGCTCGACATCAAGACCGCCGGAACCGTTCGCCTCGACGGTGCTCAGGCCCTGGCCTACGTGCGGTCCCGCCACTACACCGAGATCGTCGATGGCCAACCCCGCGCCGAGGGAGGCCTGCCGGACGTGAACCGGACCATGCGGCAGCAGGCCTTCCTGCGGGCGGTCATGGGGCGGGTCACCGCCACCCGTAATCCGCTGTCTCTGTTGTCGGCGGCCGAGCGAATGTCGGCCGGGTTGCGCATCGACGACGACATGACCATGTTCGACGCCATCAGGATGGCGCTCACCATGACCCGCCTCGACCCCCAGCCCACCGCCCTGCCCGTGACCCCCCGAACCACCAGCGGAGGCGCCGCGGTGCTGGAACTGGGCGAGGGTGCAGATGCCGTTCTGGCCGCATTCCGCTGACCCACACCCCGCGTCTGACTACCGTCGGCGGCCATGACAGACACCCCGGTTCCCGACGGCCCCTACGAAGGATTCGAGGGGACGGTCGGTCGAACCTTTGCGGGGTCAACGAGCTGGTGGCCGCCCAGACCCGAGGCCGACGGATCCCGACCCAACGTGGTGGTGATCTTGGTCGACGATCTGGGTTTTGCCGATCTCGGTTGCTACGGCTCGGAGATCCCCACCCCCAACCTGGACCGTCTGGCTTCAGAAGGAATCCAGTTCACCAACTTCCACGTGACCCCCATGTGCTCACCCACCCGGGCGGCCCTGTTGACCGGGGTCAACCCTCACCGGGCCGGGGCCGGCCACGTGGCCAACTCGGACCCGGGGTTTCCCGGTTACGCCGCCGAACTGGCCGATGACGTGGCCACCGCCGCCGAACTGTTCAGCGACTCCGGCTACCACACCATCGCCATCGGCAAGTGGCATCTGACCAAGGACTCGGACCTGTCCGAGGCCGGTCCCCGTCACGCCTGGCCGTGCCAGCGGGGGTTCGACCGCTACTACGGAGTGCTCGACGCCTTCACCAACCTCCACCACCCCCACCGTCTGGTGGAGGACAACCACACGGTGCCCGTCGACCGCTACCCCGACGGTTACTACGTGACCGACGATCTCACCGACCGGGCCATCGACTACATACGTCACTCCCACGCCTCCAACCCGGGGCAGCCGTTCTTCTGTTACTTCGCCCACATCGCGGTACACGCCCCTCTCCAGTGCAAGCCCGAGGACCACGACCGTCACCGGGGCCGCTACGACCTCGGGTGGGACGAACTGCGGGCCCAGCGCCACCGCCGACAGATCGAGCTCGGCCTGCTGCCCGAGGGAACTCCCCTGCCGCCCCCCAACTTCGAGGAGGGAGACGAGGTCCCCCCCTGGGATTCGCTGGATCCTGCCGACCAGGCCCTGTTCTCCCGCTACATGGAGGTGTACGCCGCCATGGTCGACAGCGTCGACCAGTCGGTGGGACGCCTGCTCGACGCCTTGGAAGAGCTGGGCGTGGCCGACAACACCATCGTCTGTTTCCTCTCCGACAACGGGGCGTCCCGCGAGGGTGAGGCGGCCGGCACCACCAGCTACTTCCGGAGCCTGGTGTCCAAGAACGTCACCGACATCGAAGACATCGACTACGACCGCAGCCGGATGGACTTGGCCGGCACCCCTCAGGCCCTGGTGCACTACCCCCGGGGCTGGGCCATGGCCTCCAACACGCCGTTTCGCCTGTACAAGATCAACACCCACGCCGGCGGCCATTCGGTGGCGTTCCTGATGCGCTGGCCAGCAGGGTCGGTGCCCGATGACTCGGGTCGACGGGCGCTGACCCCCGGCCGCCGCGACCAGTGGGCCCACGTGACCGACCTGTTGCCCACCCTGTGCGAGCTGACCGGCGTGGACCGTCCGGCCCGCCGTCGGGGCGTCGTCCTCCAACCCCTCGACGGGATCTCGCTGGCCCCGGTTCTGACCGATCCTGCCGCCGTTCACGATCACGGGTCTCAGTACACCGAGATGAACGGACACCGGGGCTTCTATGACGGACGCCGGTGGGAGATCGTGACCCGCCACCGGCCTCTCACCGAGTTCGGCGACCACGAGTGGGAGCTGTACGACCTGAGCGCCGACCGGACCCAGACCCGCAACCTGGCGGCCGAACATCCCGAGGTGGTCGCCGCCTTGTCGGCGGGCTGGGAAGAAGCCGCCCGCCGCAACCAGGTGTACCCCCTCGACGAGGGCAGCCGGCTGCGCTACGTGGTGCGCCCCAGCTATGAGGAGCCCTACCAGCAGCCGGTGAGGATCGTGGGCGGTACCCACACCCTGGAGCGCTATCGCTCTCAGATGCTCATCCAGTG
>CAUJFC010000259.1 GCA_963169755.1 Actinomycetota bacterium
GTCGAGGCTCTGTTCGCCTCGCTGTTCCCCCAGTTCGTGTCGGGCCTGTCGGACAGCTTCGCCGCCTTCCCGCTGCCGGCCTTCCTGGGTCTCCAGCTCGAGGTGGCTGAGTTCGCCCGCCAGGGCAACTCGTTCGTGCTCTACGCCAACCTGAACCCGGCACCCAAGCTGGAGTTGGCCAACGTGTTGATCACCGACACCGGCACCGCCGACTACTCCAAAGACGCCTCGGTGTTCGACTCATGGGAGTGGCGTCACCGCCTTCGTAAGCAGGTCTCGCCCAACTCGGTGAACCTGACCCTGAAGGCCATGATGGGGGCCGACGCCTGCTGCACCGTCGATGACGAACGCGACAGTGCCACCGCGTCGGGCCGGGTCGAGTTCGACATCATCCCGGCTGGCATGGAGGCCTGGAAGCTCGACCTGTCGCACATGATCCAGGGAGCCCACACCCTCAAGGAAGAGGGCTACCGGGCCCAGACCAAGATCGGCATGGTCTACGGCCGCTACAAGACCGGATCGGGGCCGTGGGTTGACTTCAACTTCAATCCCTCGGTCATGGACACCGGCGACAGGGACGGCGATTATGTCGCTCCTTTCACCGGCTCGGCTGGAACCGTGCTGACCGGGACCGGTGGACGCCACGTGACCGTGGAGTTCAGCTTCTGGGTCGAGGCCTTCTCCAACTCGAACGTCGCCTTCCCTGCCCAGGCCGGCAACGAGGCGGCGGTTCGGATCGGCGCCAATGACAGCCTCACCAACAACTTCACCGCCGGTGACTACCCCGGGCTCGGCAGCCGCGACATCGTCGCTGACGGCTACCGCCTGAACCTGGTGCTCAGCCCCGCCTGAGCAGAGCCCGAGGCCGTGGGAGCTGTCGAGCCCCACTGAAGGTCCATGCGAGGGACGCCCCCCGGGGCGTCCCTCGCCGCGTTCACCCTCGTCGTGTTCGCGTTCCCCGTGGCGATGCATGTCACGAGCCCGAAGTCACAGGGGGCTGGGCCTTCAGCCCTTCTGGGACCTCGCGGTGGGGTGACGACGATGTCAGCCAGAGACCCGGGCACCGAGCGCGGGTCTGAGATCCAGGGGGTTCTCATGGCCGACTTTCTGTCGCAGTACTCGATTCAGCGCTGGCTGGAGATGTGCCCGCAGGGCTATCTGGACGGCACCGTCTACGGCCACGACCCCGATGAAACCGAGCCCGAGGAGTTGCTCGAGATCGGCAGTCTCCGAGAGGCCTCCATCGCGGTGACCGTGCAACTCATCGCCGGGGAGCGCTGTGCCCTGGCGGCCTCGTCGGGGCTCATCAATCATGCCCCCGACGACATGAGCAAGACCTTCCTGGCCACCCAGACCCTCGACGAGGCCCGCCACGTCGAGATCTTCACCCAGCGTCTCATTGACCTGGGCGTGAAGCGGGAAGACGTGAACTCCACGGTGGCCGACCTGGCCAACCCAAACCTGGTGCGCTTTGCCGAGGTGCTGCTGGAGAAGGTGTCGAGCGGCGACTTCGTGGCCGGGGTGGTGGGCCAGAACATCATCCTCGAGGGGATGGCCTTCTCGGTGTTCGAGATGCTCCAGGCCGCCTCGGCAGGAAACAACCCCAAGTTCGCCCAGACCTTGGCGGGCACCATCGCCGACGAGCGTCGTCACGTGGGCTTTGGTGAGAACAGCATCGGCGGTCTCATCCGCCAGCACCCCGAGAAGCGGGCCGAGGTGGAGAAGATGCAGGCCGAGATGGCCTATTACATGCTGGCCACCTTCACCGAGATGTTCAGCGACGCCGGGACCCGCATGGAAGAGGCCAAGCAACTAGCCATGGCCAAGGGTGAGAACCCCATGGAGGGGGTGAGTTGGCACGGAGCCGACCTGGCCACGGTGACCCCGAGCGAGATGGAGGCGGTCCTGGCCGACACCGTTCTGGGCGAGTTCAAGACCCGCCTGGGTCGTATCGGCATCGACTACCAGACCCCCAAAGTGCCTGCCTGATCATGGGCGGCGCTGACGACGAGGCGTGGGAGCCGCACCTCCTGGAGGAGGATGACTTCCTCCGGGAGGTGCAGTCGTTCTCGTTCTGGTTCGAAGCGGTCGAGGGGTACCTGGAGGATCGGCCGATGGGTTTCGATCCTGACCTGACCGACACCCACTTCGAGCCCGCCGAACGTGAGCAACTGATCACCCTGCTGGCCAACTACTGCGTGGGAGAGACGGCGGCCCTGGAGGCCTCCAGTGGCTTGGTGCGGTTGGCAGCCAACAACCGGTCTCAGATCTTCATGGCCACCCAGGCCGCCGATGAAGCCCGCCACGTGGAGGTCTTTCGCCGGAGGCTGGCGGCGCTGGGGGTATCAGACGTCGACGAGGTGATCGCCACCCGAGCCAACCCGGCCCTCATCGAGTTCCGTCGTCACCTGTTGGCCTTCGTGGACGAGGGCCAGTGGGATCTGGCGGTTTTCGCCCAGAACGTCCTGCTGGAAACCATGGAAGACACTGTCTTTCGGTTCCATCAGAGCACCGCCGACCCGGTGACCGCCCAGATCCTCGAGGGCGTGGTGGCCGACGAGCGCCGTCACTTGGGCTTTGGAGAGAACGACCTGGGTCGTCGCCTGGCTCGTGACCCGGCCCGACGACACGACCTGGCCCAGGTGCGGATGGATCTCGACCCGTTGGTGTTGAACTCTTTCGAGGCCACCTATCGGGATCTGGGCTTGCGTCGTGACGAGTTCCCCGACCTGGGGCGGAGCTACCTGGAGGCGGTGGAGCGGTTGGGGTTGGACACATGAGCGCCGAGTTCAACCCGGTCACCGCCACCGACACCGTCACCGTCCCCGACACCGGGCTCGACGAGGACGACACCCCCCGCCGCTACTACGACCTGGACGAGACCGGGTTCCGGGAGGTGCCCAAGCGGTGGCGGAAGTTCTACCGCCACTGGCAGGGACCGGGCGATGAACTGGCACCCAACGAGGTGATCTGTCCGGTCTGCAAGGTGGTCATCCGTTCTCGTCGAGAGCTGCGCCCGGGAGATCGGGTGTACTGCATGCCCTGTATGTCTCGTCTGGTGGTGGTGCGCCACCCCGACGGTCACCTCGAAGCCGAGGTCGTCTACTGAGCCGTTTCGTCCCCATCCCACCAGCCGGGCCGAACGATCCGGCCCTCACCGGAGGCCCTCCACCGTGACCACCCCCGATCGGGCCGTCCCCGACTCCAGCGTCTGTGCCCCCGGCTCGGGCGACACCATGACGGTGGGAGAGCTCCTGGTGCGGTGTCTGCACCTCGAGGGCATCGACTTCATGTGCGGGATCGTGGACGGCGCCCACATCCCCTTCGTTCGCCACACCGCCGCCTACGGCATCCGCTACGTGAACGCTCGTCACGAGGAGGCGGCAGTCCACATCTCCGAGGCGTACACCCGTCTCACCCACCGCCCGGCGGCGGTGATCGGAAATCCAGGTCCGGGTGGGGCCAACCTGATCGCCGGGCTCAGCAGCGCTCACGGCGAGGGGCATCCGGTGGTGGCGTTGGTGTGCACCCGGCGCTCCGCGGTGAACTCCCCCGACCGGGGAGGTGCCTGGCAGTCCACCGACCTGGTGGCCATGGCCCAGCCGGTCACGTCGTACTCGGCGCTCATCTCTCGAGCCGACCGGGTTCCCGAGCAGGTGCGGGCGGCGGTCAGGGCCGCCACCGTGGGCCGCCCCGGTCCCGCGCTGCTGGCTGTCCCCGACGATCTGTTGACCCAGACCGTCGACGTGTCGAACCTGAGGCTGACCTCGGCGGCCCGCAACCGGGTGATCACCATGGGGACGGGCGACACCGAGGCCCTGGAGCGGGCCGCCGACACCCTGGCAGGAGCGGAACGGCCCTTCCTGTTCGCCGGCAAGGGGGTGTTGTGGGCCCAGGCTTCGGCAGCCTTCGTGGCCCTGGGGGAACACCTGGGGGCCGCGATGTCGACCACCCTGGGGGCCCGGGGGGCGGTTCCAGAGGATCACCCGAACTACTTCACCATTGCCGATGCCGCCACCTTGCGGGCGGTGCGGGGTGATGCCGACGTGGTGGTGGTGGTGGGAGCCCGGCTGGGGGAGTACGACGGCTGGGGGATGCCCCCAGCCTGGGGCGACCCCGAGGCTCAACACACCATCCAGATCGACTCGGACCCGAGGTCGATGGGGCTCAATCGCCCGGTCGACCAGATGATCGTGGCCGACGCCGGGGCAGCCCTGGGCCGGCTGGTCGAGCTGGTGGGTCAACGTTGCCCGCCTCGGTCCGGGGTGGTCGACGCCGAGCGATACGCCGCTCTCCATCTCGAGGCGGTGGCGGCGGCGACCCCGGTGGTTCTGGCCGAACCGGAGAAGGGGGTGAACCCGGGGCAGATGGTCATGGCCCTGCGGGAACTGATGCCCCGAGACGCCGTGGTGGCGGTGGACGGCGGTAACACCACGCTTTGGGCGGTAGCCCTCAACCCGGTGTATGAGCCCGACTCGTTCTTGTACTCGGTGAAGATGGGGTACCTGGGCACCGGGCTGCCCTTCGCCATCGGCGCCAAGCTGGCTGCCCCCGACCGCTGCGTCTACCTGGTGAGCGGCGACGGTGCCTTCGGCTTCAACGCCATGGAACTCGAGACCGCACGTCGCGAGGGGGCGGCGGTGATAGCGGTGGTGTTGGTTGACGACGCCTGGGGTATGGAGCGCACCGCCCACCGCTTCGCTGGTGTCCCTGATTCTCAGATCCACGGGGTCGAGTTGTCGTCGGTGCGATACGACCAACTGGCCCGTGCCCTGGGCTGCCACGGTGAGTACGTGGACACCATCGCCGACCTCGCACCGGCGGTGGAACGGGCCCGGGCGTCGGGATTGCCGGCGGTGATCCACGTGAAGGTCGACCCCGCCATCAACGCCACCCCGGTGGGCTACGAACAGTTCCGTGACGCCCGAACCTACTGAGCGACCGGGCTCTGACCCCTCTGTCGGGAGGTCGGCGTCGGTGTCGGTGCCGGTTCCGGGGCCGATTCCGGGGCCGGTTCCGGCGTCGGTGTTCATCACTGGAGCCAATGGCTTCGTGGGTCGGGCTCTGGCCGACTACTTCGCCGCGGCCGGGGCCCG
>CAUJFC010000260.1 GCA_963169755.1 Actinomycetota bacterium
GCCCTTTCCCGGGAAGAAACCGTCGCCGAGCCGTCCGGCACGGCGGGCGGCCGCATCGCTGTGACCTCCCACCACGATCGGAACCGACCCCTGCGCCGGCTGAGGTCGGCTGATGGCCCGCTCGAACGACACGAAAGGCCCCGTGTGCGAGGCCGCCTCCTGGGTCCACAGGGCCCGCAGGGCGTCCACGTGATCGTCGGCACGTCGGCCCCGACCATCGAACGGAACGCCGATGGCGTCGAACTCCTCCTCCAACCATCCGACGCCGACACCCAGTTCCACCCGCCCACCTGACATCACGTCGAGAGTGGCGACCTCTTTGGCGAGAACAACCGGATTCCGCTGGGGAAGAATCAGGATCCCGGTACCCAGGCGAATGGTTGAAGTGTGCGCCGCCACCCAGGTCAGCCAGATCAACGGGTCGGGAATGGGGGCGTCCTCGGTTCCGGGCATCCGGCCATCGGGGCTGTAGGGGTAGGTCGACTGGTAGCCAGCCGGGACCACGGTGTGTTCGACAGTCCAGATAGATTCGAACCCGGATTCTTCGGCGGCTCGCCCGATGGCGGCCGCTCCCTCCGGCAGGGCCATCGGTCCGACGTTGGCGAACATGATCCCGAACTTCATCGCTACCCCTGTCTGCTGCCCCTGGTGTCCGGATGCGGTACCCGAACCGGCGGCGGCAACCGTACCGGCACTCTGAGGCCGCCGGGAGCCCCTCGCTTCCGGTCTCACTAGCGTCGGGGCCCATGTCTGTGACCGGGGACCGAGATCCCCTCCGGAGCCGACACGGTTCGACCCCTTCGGAGTGGTTGGCCCCCGGCACCCATCTGCCCGGATACCTGGCGGCCGCCGTCGGGGAGGCCGCGGCGCGTTTCGGTGAACGGCCCGCCTTCATCAGCGATGACGGGTCGGTGCTCTCCTACGTACGACTTCACGAGTGGTCCGATGAAATCGCAGCCGGACTCCAGAACGCCGGGATCGGCCCGGGGCACCGCGTCGGCCTGAGTCTGGACTCGACCGTCGAGTGGGTAGCGGCCTACGTGGCTGCCGCCAAGGCGGGGGCCACCGTGGCCGGAGTGAACCCCCGGCTGACCTCGGTCGAGCGGCAGGCCTGTCTCGACCGAGTGGAACCGTCGATGGTCCTCGCCGATCCCGACGATGTCCTGCGTCTGGCCAGAAGCGGTTCCCAGCCCTCCACGGTGCCCAACGACCCCGACCGGCCGGTGGCGGTGGTCTTCACCTCCGGTACTTCGGGAGCGCCCAAAGGGGCCTGGTTCAGCGATCATCAACTCACCGCCGTGACCCGCTACGACCTCGGTCCCGGTTGGGGAACCGAGCCGGTGGCCCAGTTCGGGTCGACCCAGTTCGCCCACGTGGGATTCACCACCAAGCTGCCCTGGTACCTGCGGCTGGGAACCACCACCCATCTGCTGAGCCGCTGGCGGGCCGGCGATGTCCTGGACCTGATCGAACGTGAACAGATCAGCACCATCGGAGCGGTCGCCCCCCAGGTGGCGCTGATGCTGCGAGATCCCGACTTCGACTCACGGAACCTGGACTGTGTGAAGCTGCTGATCGTGGGAGGAGCGGCCTCTCCTCCCGCTCTGGTCCGCGAGGCCCGCAAGCGGTTCGGGGCCGGATACTCGATCCGCTGGTCATCCACCGAAGGAGGCGGAGTCGGAACGGCCACCGGAGTCGACGATCCCGACGAGATCGCCCTGCACTCGGTGGGCCGCCCCCGGCCGGGGATGACCGTGGAAGCCCGCGACGGCGACGGTCGACCCCTACCCACTGGCGAGGCCGGAGAACTCTGGCTGAGGAGCCGAGCGGTGATGTCGGGCTACTGGAACGACCCCGAAGCAACCGCGCACGCATTGAGCGGCGGCTGGCTGCGCACCGGAGACATGGGGATGGTCGATCCCACGGGATGTGTGACCCTCACCGGGCGTCGCAGCGACATGTACATCCGGGGCGGCTACAACGTCCACCCCGACGAGGTGGCCTCGGCACTCAGCACCTGCCCCGGTGTCGCCCAGGTGGCAGTCGCCCCTCGACCGGACCCGGTGCTGGGCGAGATTGGCGTGGCCATCGTGGTTCCCCGCGCCGGCAGCGGCCCGCCGACGCTCGATGAGCTCCGCTCGCACGGCGCCACCACGCTCGCCCGTTTCAAGCTCCCCGAGGCTCTGGTGGTGGTCGACTCCCTGCCGCTCACCCCGATGCAGAAGCTCGACCGCGGTCGACTCATCGAACTCGCCCGGGCCTCCGCATCGCGGTGACGGCGGACCTCCGACCACCCCGCCCGCGGCTATGCCAAGCTGAGGGGATGTCCACTCCAATCTCGCGAATCGTTCTGGTCGCCACCGTCTCTCTCGCCCTGATCTTCACCGGATGCTCCAAGGACGACGGCGAAAAGGAGACCAGCAGCGCCGCAGGCGAGTACAGCGAACTGTGTGATCTGGCCCGGGAGGCCCTGACCATTCCGACCAGCCAGCAGCTCGAGAACGCTGAAGCCCAGCTGGCCGCCGCCCCCGATGACATGAAAGCCGACTACCAGGTGGTGGTCGACGCCATCAAGTACCGCACCGACAACCCCGCCGACGCCGCCGGCATTGCGTCGCGTCAGCAGGAGGCGATCGCCGCCCTGGCCCGAATTGCGCCGGTGGTCGAGGAGAAGTGCGGTTTTGATCCCCTGCCACTGGGCGGCTGAGTGGTGGGCCGGAAGGCTCTAACCCCCACCTGGCATCCAATCTGACGCCCCGTCAGGTGTGGCCTACGCTCCAGGCACCCCCAGCCAGGAGCCAGACAGTGTCCACACCTTCCATTGACCTGCCCATTGCCGAACAGGTGCTTCACCGCGTCGATGACCGCGGCGTGGCATGGATCACCCTGAACCGACCCGACGTCAAGAACGCCATCAGCCCAGACCAGCGTGACCGGGTGATCGCCCTGCTGGCCGAGGCCAGCGGAGACCTTCACGTGAGGGCGGTGGTACTGGAAGCCAACGGCGACGCCTTCTGTACCGGCGCCGACCTACGGGCCCCCCGGCCTCCGGCCCCCCGCCCCGATGACGCCCCCAATCGGGCGGTCGGCGAGGTGGCCAAGATGATCCGCGACGGGGCCCAGGCCCTGGTGGCGGCGGTTCTGGACTGCGAGAAGCCGGTGATCGCCAAGGTCGGCGGAACGGCCGCCGGTATCGGAGCCCACCTTGCCCTGGCCTGTGACCTGGTGGTGGCCGCAGAAGGGGTGCGCTTCATCGAGGTGTTCGTGCGCCGTGGTCTGGTGCCCGACGGCGGCGGTGCCTACCTGCTCCCCCGACGAGTTGGCGTGGCCAAGGCCAAAGAGCTGCTGTTCTTCGGCGACGACCTGTCGGCGGCCGAGGCAGCCGAACTCGGCCTGATCAACCGGGTGGTTCCCGCCGACAAGTTGGACTCGGCGGTCGATGAGTGGGCCGGTCGCCTGGCCGAGGCCCCCACCCGGGCCCTGGCGTTGACCAAGTGGCTGGTGAACCGCTCACTCGACTCGGACCGCGTCACCGCCTTCCACGAGGAAGCGGTGGCCCAGGAGATGAACATGAACACCGTCGACGCCAACGAGGGGGTGGCGTCGTTCGTGGAGCGTCGCCAGCCGGTGTACCGCGGCTGGTGAACCGGGCCAGCTGGCCCTCAGGGGTTGGGGACCACCACCACCGGAACCGGTGACCGCTCCACCACGGTGCGGCTCACCGACCCCAACAGCAGGCCCTTGACTCCACCGAGACCGCGGGAACCCACCACGACCAGCGCGGCATCAGCGGCCGCCTGGTCGAGCAGGCCGGGCGCTGGCAGGTCGTTGACGGTCACCGCGTCGAC
>CAUJFC010000261.1 GCA_963169755.1 Actinomycetota bacterium
GAGACCATCAACTACCGCACGCTCAAGCCGGAGAAGGACGGGCTCTTCTGCGAGAAGATCTTCGGTCCCACCAAGGACTGGGAGTGCTACTGCGGCAAGTACAAGCGCGTGCGCTTCCGGGGGATCATCTGCGAGCGCTGCGGCGTCGAGGTCACCCGCTCGAAGGTCCGTCGCGAGCGGATGGGCCACATCGAGCTCGCCGCTCCTGCGGTGCACATCTGGTACCTCAAGGGCACCCGTTCGTGGCTGGCGTACCTCCTCATGGGCACCACTCCCAAAGAGGAGCTGAAGGCCAAGCAGCTCGAGAAGGTCATCTACTTCGCGGCCAACCTCGTCACCGCCGTCGACGAGGAGAAGCGCCAGGCCGACCTGCCCAGCCTCGAGGCCGACTACCTCGCCGACAAGGAGCTCGTCGAGAAGGAACGGGATCTCGAGCTCGACCGTCGCCACAAGGAGCTTGAGTCCGAGGTCGAGGCGCTCGAGTCCGAGGGCGCCAAGGAGTCCGACATCGCGTCGCGGCGCAAGGCCGCCGACAAGGACCTCACCTCCATCCGGGAGCGCTACGAGGAGGAGCTCGACGCCCTCAGCCGTGCGTGGGACGAGTTCCGCAGCCTGTTCGCCCGCCAGATCATCGAAGACGAGATGCTGTGGCGCGAGATGCGCGACCGCTACGGCGAGTACTTCGAGGGCGGCATGGGCGCTGATGCCATCAAGCAGCTCATCGAGAAGATCGACCTCGTCGAGGAGGAGCAGAAGCTCCGCGACCTCATCTACCCCCCCGACGGCGGCAAGCCGCTGTCGGTGCAGCGCAAGCAGAAGGCCATCAAGCGGCTCAAGATCGTCGCCGCCTTCAACCGCACCGACGAGAACGGCAGGCCCCTCAACGACCCCAAGGCGATGATCCTCGACGTGGTCCCGGTGATCCCGCCGGAGCTGCGCCCGATGGTCCAGCTCGACGGTGGCCGCTTCGCCACCTCCGACCTCAACGACCTGTACCGCCGGGTCATCAACCGCAACAACCGCCTCAAGCGTCTGCTCGATCTCGGTGCGCCCGAGATCATCGTGAACAACGAGAAGCGGATGCTCCAGGAAGCGGTCGACGCCCTGTTCGACAACGGTCGCCGCGGGCGTCCCGTCACCGGACCGGGTAACCGTCCGCTCAAGTCACTGTCCGACATGCTCAAGGGCAAGCAGGGCCGGTTCCGCCAGAACTTGCTGGGCAAGCGCGTCGACTACTCGGGCCGTTCGGTCATCGTGGTCGGCCCTACCCTGAAGCTCCATCAGTGCGGCCTTCCCAAGCTCATGGCACTCGAGCTGTTCAAGCCGTTCGTCATGAAGAAGCTGGTCGACGCCGAGCTGGCTCAGAACATCAAGTCGGCCAAGCGCATGGTCGAGCGACGCAAGCCTCAGGTGTGGGATGTGCTCGAAGAGGCCATCAAGGAGCACCCGGTCATGTTGAACCGGGCGCCCACGCTGCACCGTCTCGGGATCCAGGCCTTCGAGCCGGTCCTGGTCGAGGGCAAGGCCATCCAGATCCATCCGCTGGTGTGCACCGCCTTCAACGCCGATTTCGACGGCGACCAGATGGCTGTGCACCTGCCGTTGTCCGCCGAAGCCCAGGCCGAGGCCCGGGTGCTGATGTTGTCGGCAAACAACGTTCTGTCTCCCGCTCACGGTCGCCCGCTGGTCACTCCCACCCAGGACATGATCATCGGGGCGTACTACCTCACCGAACAGGTAGAGGGCGCGGTCGGCGAAGGACGGGTGTTCCGCCACCTCCACGAGGTGGAGCGTGCATATGAGGCTGGAGACCTGGCTCTGCACGCCCTGATCGACTTCCGGGGCACCGATGCCTCGGGCCGGCGTCTGGTGGAGGACAGGACAACCGCCGGTCGTCTCCTGTTCAACACCGCGCTGCCCGACTCGTTCGAGTACATCAACCAACGGGTCGACAAGAAGATCATGGGTACCGTGGTCGACCGTCTGGCCAACGAAGAAGCCAAGGGGGTCGTGGCCTCCAGCCTCGATGCCGTCAAGAACCTGTGCTTCCGTTTTGCGGCTCAGTCCGGGATCACCATCTCCATCGATGACGTGAAGACCCCGGAGAAGAAGGCCGAGATCCTCGAGGCCCACGAGGCCCAGGCCCAGAAGGTGGAGGACCAGTTCCGCAAGGCGGTCATCACCGACGGTGAGCGACGTCAGAAGGAGGTGGAGATCTGGACCGACGCCACCGACAAGGTGCGCGCCGAGATGGAGAAGAACCTCAAGGCCCAGCAGTTCAATCCCATCGACATGATGGTCGGCTCGGGGGCCCGCGGAAACATGATGCAGGTTCGCCAGATCGCCGGGATGCGTGGTCTGGTGGCCAACCCTCGCGGCGACATGATTCCCCGCCCGATCAAGTCCAACTTCCGTGAGGGGTTGGAGATGCTCGAGTACTTCATCGCCACTCCCGGCGCTCGCAAGGGCCTGGTCGATACGGCCCTGCGGACCGCTGACTCGGGCTACCTGACCCGACGTCTGGTCGACGTGGCCCAGGAACTGATCATCAACGACGAGGATCCTTTCGCCAAGGCCGAGGCCACCCAGTCGCCTATCCGCGGCGTGTGGGTGGAGCGGGTTCATCCCGATGGCTACGTGGACCAGGCAGGCAGCTACGTGGGGCCCCGGCCGGTCGAGCCGACCGACCGCATGGAGCGGACCTATCTGGAGACCAAGCTCTACAGCCGCACCCTGGCCAACGATGTGACCTGCGGGGACGGAACCGTCTTCGCCCGTGGCACCATCGTGGATCAGGCCATCATGGAGAAGCTCCGTGACGACCCGACCATCACCCGAGTGCGGGTGCTGTCGCCCCTCACCGACGACTCGGTGGCAGGTATCTCCGCAGCCAGTTACGGCATGTCGCTGGCCACCGGCAAGCCCATCGAGGTGGGCGAGGCGGTGGGCGTGATCGCCGCTCAGTCCATTGGTGAGCCGGGCACCCAGCTCACCATGCGTACCTTCCACACCGGTGGTGTGGCCGGCTCTGACATCGCCGGCGGTCTGCCTCGCGTGGTCGAGTTGTTCGAGGCCCGAAGCCCCAAGGGCAAGGCCACCCTGGCCCGCATCAGCGGTGTGGTGCGTATCGGAGAGGACGAGGGCAAGGGACGGGTGGTGACCATCGTCGCCGACGACGGTACCGAGGAGACCCACACCATCCCCATAGCCGCCCGCCTCGAGGTAGCCGACGGGGCCGAGATAGAGGCCGGAGATGCCTTGGTCGAAGGTCCCCGTGATCCCAAGGAACTGCTCGAGATTCGGGGTGTTCGTGAGACCCAGGAGTACCTCGTCAAGGAGGTGCAAAAGGTGTACCGCGAGCAGGGTGTATCGATCCACGACAAGCACATCGAGTTGATCGTCCGTCAGATGACCCGACGGGTGATCGTGCTCGAAGCCAACGACTCGGACTTCCTGCCCGGTGAGCGGGTCGACCAGAAGGCCTTTGCCGACGCCAACAAGCTGCTGGTCGAGGAAGGCCGCCGTCCGGCTGAGGGTCGGGTGGAGTTGATGGGAATCACCAAGGCGTCGCTGGCCACCGACTCGTGGCTGTCGGCCGCCTCCTTCCAGGAGACGACTCGGGTGCTCACCGAGGCTGCCATCGACTCCCGGTCCGACTCGCTGGTCGGTCTGAAGGAGAACATCATCATCGGTAAGTTGATTCCGGCCGGTACCGGCATGCTCCAGTACCGCAACATCGACACCGTGGCCCCCCACTACGCACCGATGAGCTACTACTCCTCTGACGACGAGGGTGGTGAGATCACGCCGTCTGCCTGGCTGGCGCAGGCCGCCATGGCGGGTGTCGAGCCGTCGGCGGAGGCCGAAGAGGCCTGACCCTCCTCGGGCTCGGTCCCGAGACTGGCAAGACATTTGAAATGGGCAGGGCACCCGGGTGCCCTGCCCATTTCGCTGTGAGCCTCAGATTCGAGGCTGTCAAGGGTCGGATCCACCGCTTGCGGGCGAGATGGTCCGAGCCGGTTGCGGTTAGCGTTCCACGGATGGATGATCGAGGGTTGGGGGAGGGGCGTAGGGCCCGCAACCGTCGTGAACGGGAGCGGGCGTACTTGGACGCTGGAATGGACATCGCTGGTCGGGAAGGGGTGGGGGCCCTAACCATGCAGCGGCTGGCTGATGCCACCGGAGCGGCCGTTGGAACCGTCTACACCTACTTCCCGTCCAAGGGAGCGTTGGTAGCTGAGTTGCAGCGGGAATCGATCGAGCGGCTGACCGCGTCCTATCACCAGACCCGGGACCGCAGTAGGCAGATGCTGGCTGCCTGGCACGATCCGCAGGCCGAGGCTGTGGCCCGGCTGATGGTGTTCGGTCGGTTCTGGATTGCCTCCGCCGAGTCACTCCCCCACGAGTCGAGGTTCCTACATGGGTTGATCGGAGAGACCGAACAGACAGTGCCGCCCGAGGAGTTTCATCGAGCGGCGCCCGCGGCGCTGGCACTGCTGGCCGAGGCGGCGGGGGAGGTGGTGGCGGCCGGGGCGGTGGGGGCCATCGAGGTCTCCGATCCGATGGATGTGGTGATCCGTTGGGCGGCTTCCCTCACCGGCGTGCTGCTGACCGCAAACCTGGCTTCCTTGAACCCCCGTGCCTTCGATGGTCGGCGTCTGGCTCCCATTCTTCAGCGAGACCTGCTGGCTGGGTGGGGAGCGCCCCGCGAGCTCATTGATAGGGCCGAAGCGCATGTAGCCGACCTGGAGACCTCCGGCCCGTTGGCTCCGCTCCCCCAAGGGTGAAGGCGGGAGCGGGCTGCGTCAGACCTCGTGGCGCCAGCCCCAGAGAGTAGAGAGGCTCGGGTTTTGCGGTTTGGCGGGGTAGGCCCTTAGCATGTCGGACCGGCCCTGCGACGGATGTCGTCGCGCCCGCCATCGTCAGACGCTTCGAGAGGTTCGTTCGTGCCCACCATCCAGCAGTTGGTCCGCAAGGGCCGCCAGGACAAGCCCGCCAAGGGCAAGACGCCGGCCCTGAAGGGCGCGCCGCAGCGTCGTGGCGTCTGCACCCGGGTGTACACCAACACGCCCAAGAAGCCGAACTCGGCTCTGCGCAAGGTTGCCCGTGTGCGCCTGTCCAGTGGTGTCGAGGTGACTGCCTACATCCCCGGCGAGGGTCACAACCTCCAGGAGCACTCGATCGTCATGGTGCGTGGCGGCCGTGTGAAGGACCTCCCTGGTGTCCGCTACAAGATCATCCGCGGCACCCTTGACACCTCTGGGGTGAAGGACCGCAAGCAGGCCCGTAGTCGCTACGGCGCCAAGAAGGAAGGCTGAGCATGCCCCGCAAGGGTCCCGCCCCCCGCCGTGAGCTGATGCCCGACCCGATCTACCGCTCGGTCGTGGTCACCCAGGTGGTCAACAAGGTTCTCCAGCGCGGTAAGCGGTCTACCGCTGAGCGCATCGTCTACGGAGCTCTTGACATCGTGGCCCAGAAGGCCGACACCGATGATCCGGTATCGGTACTCAAGCGAGCCGTTGAAAACGTCAAGCCTCAGCTCGAGGTGCGCAGCCGCCGGGTTGGTGGCGCCACCTACCAGGTTCCCGTCGAGGTCAAGCCCCGCCGGGCCAATACCCTGGCCATCCGTTGGCTGGTGGGGTACTCCCGCCAGCGTCGCGAGAAGACCATGGCCGAGCGTCTGGCCAACGAGATCCTCGACGCCAGTAATGGCGTTGGTGCCTCGGCCAAGCGGCGTGAAGACCTCCACAAGATGGCCGATTCGAACAAGGCTTTCGCCCACTACCGCTGGTAGTCACCAGAACAACGATCGGGGAGCCTGCCGGCATCCCCTCCCTCGACCGGGTCCGTCTGAGCGGTGCCCGGTCGTGGCATGTAACCGCTCAACCAAAATCCACTCACCGAACCGAGTTCCACAGATGCCTGAAGTAGTCCCAATTCCCCGCTACCGCAACATCGGGATCATGGCCCACATCGATGCGGGCAAGACCACCACCACCGAGCGGATCCTGTACTACACCGGCAAGACCTACAAGATCGGTGAGGTCCACGAGGGTGCCGCCACCATGGACCACATGGTCCAGGAGCAGGAGCGGGGTATCACCATCACCTCGGCCGCCACCACCACCTTCTGGCGTGACCATCGGATCAACATCATCGACACCCCCGGTCACGTGGACTTCACCGTTGAGGTGGAGCGCTCACTGCGGGTTCTCGACGGTGCGGTCGCGGTGTTCGACGGCGTGGCCGGCGTGGAGCCCCAGACCGAGACCGTGTGGCGCCAGGCCGACAAGTACGGCGTTCCCCGTATGTGCTTCGTCAACAAGCTCGACCGCACCGGTGCTGATTTCTTCCGGGCCTACGCATCCATCAAGGAGCGTCTCACCGAGAACGCTGTCGCCCTCCAGATCCCCATCGGAGCCGAGTCCGATTTTCAGGGTGTGGTGGATCTCGTGCGCATGAAGGCCGTGGTCTGGTCGGGTGAAGAACTCGGTGCCAAATACGACGTCACCGATATCCCCGCCGACCTGGTGGACCAGGCCGAGGAGTACCGCCAGGAGCTGATTGACGCCATCAGCCACCACGACGACACCATCTTGGAGAAGTTCCTCGCTGACGAGGAGATCACCGAGGAAGACCTCAAGTCGGCCCTGCGTCGGGCCACCATCGGCAACGAGATCGTGCCCGTGCTCACCGGGTCCTCTTTCAAGAACAAGGGTGTTCAGCCCCTGCTCGACGCGGTGGTCGATTATCTACCGTCGCCGCTCGATCTTCCTCCGGTGAAGGGCGAGGCCCTCAAGGGTGGTGGCGAGGTCGAGCGCATCGCTGACACCAAGGCTCCCTTTGCGGCCCTGGCGTTCAAGATCGTCGCTGACCCCCACGGCAAGCTCACCTACTTCCGGGTTTACTCCGGCACTCTCAACAAGGGTGACTCGGTACTGAACAGCCGTACCGGGCAGAAGGAGCGGGTCGGACGTCTGCTGCTCATGCACGCCAACAACCGTGAGGATCTCGACTTCGTCGAGGCTGGCGACATCGTGGCGGGTATCGGCCTCAAGAACACGCGCACCGGCGACACCCTCAGCGATGAGAAGGACGCCATCGTGCTCGAGTCGCTCGAGTTCCCCGAGCCCGTGATCCAGGTGGCGGTGGAACCCAAGACCAAGAACGATCAGGACAAGATGGGTAAGGCCCTCTACGCCCTATCGGAGGAGGACCCCACTTTCCAGGTGCGCTCCGACGAGGAGACTGGCCAGACCCTCATCTCGGGTATGGGCGAACTGCACCTCGAGGTCATCGTCGACCGCATGCTGCGCGAGTTCAACGTCGACGCCACCGTGGGCAAGCCCCAGGTTGCCTACCGCGAGACCATCACCGCCCCGGTTGAGAACTACCGCTACACCCACAAGAAGCAGACCGGTGGCTCGGGTCAGTACGCCGATGTGATCATCACCCTCGAGCCGGTGAAGCCGGGTGAGGGCTACTCGTTCTCCGACACCATCTCGGGTGGACGCGTGCCCAAGGAGTACATCGGCCCGGTTGATCAGGGCATCCAGGCCGCCCTGGCCTCTGGCATCATCGCCGGCTATCCCGTGGTGGATGTCAAAGCCACGCTGGTCGACGGCTCCTACCACGACGTCGACTCCTCGGAGATGGCGTTCAAGATCGCCGGCACCATGGCGTTCAAGGAGGCTGCTCGCAAGGGCAAGCCGGTCCTGCTCGAGCCGATCATGGCTGTCGAGGTGGTCACCCCCGAGGACTACATGGGCGATGTCATGGGTGACCTCTCCTCCCGCCGAGGCAAGGTCGGCGGTATGGAACAGCGGGGCAACGCTCAGGTGGTGCGGGCCGAGGTTCCGTTGTCCGAGATGTTCGGATACGCCACCGACCTCCGCTCACGGACCCAGGGGCGGGCCGTGTACACCATGCAGTTCGACAGCTACCAGCAGATGCCGGCCAATCTCCAGGAGGAGATCGTGGCCCGGGTTCGCGGCGAGTAGCTCACCTCATCAAACCACCAAACATCAACAACAATCAGAGAAAGGCTCCAGGGTCAGTACCATGGGCAAGGAAAAGTTCGAGCGTAACAAGCCGCATTTGAACATTGGTACCATGGGCCATATTGACCATGGTAAGACCACGTTGACGGCGGCGATCACGAAGACGTTGCATGATGCGGATCCGTCGACGGCGTTTACTCC
>CAUJFC010000262.1 GCA_963169755.1 Actinomycetota bacterium
TGGACAGACCGGGACAGATCATCCGGTAACGGTCACGCTCACCGATACGCAGGAAGTGCATGTGACCGGTGCGCACCAGCACCACATCTCCGGGCTCGATCGACAGCCCGGTTGCGTCCAGGGCCTCGTCCAGATCGTCACCGGTGATCGGGTATCCGTCCTCGAAGTGGTCGACACCCTTCAGCCGGGCGATGTCGAGCAGGATCCCGCGGCTGACCACCGGGCCGAAGGTCTCGATTCCCAATCGGGAGGCGCCGTCGACTGTCACCACCGACGACGGGTTCCCGTTGTACAGCTCTCCGCCGTAGCCCACATGACACATGGCGTCCCAGTGGGTGGCGGCCTGAACCCCCATGCTCATCCGGTCGTCGCTGGTGGTGAACCCGGCTGGGTCGCCGGTGATGGGCAGGGCCACCATGTTCATGACCAACTCGGGATTGTCGCGTCCGGGAATGGCACCGGTCTGCGGCCCGCCCTTCTCGAACGGAATGGCCAGCGAGAACGGGCGGCCCTGGCGGGCAGCACCAACACCGCGCCGCACGGCGGCATCGTCGATCAGATTGAGGGTGCCTCGCTGATCGCTGTCACCCCAACGACCTCGGTTGGACACCCGGGCCGCCAACTCCACCAGATCGGGCGGTAGACCGCTCACTGCCCACCTCCGACCGGCGACGGCATGATCACCGGGGTAGGCCCAGGGTCGATCCCAAAGCGCTCGGCCAGCTCCAGGGCCACCAGATCGCCGACGTATACCAGGTCCATGAGCTGCGCCAGAGTTCCCTCGCCGGCGGCCTGAACGGTGTGGACCCCGGCCACCACCTCTTCGGTCCAGGTCTCGACCTGGGCGAACTGCTCGACCACCTCGGGTGGTTCATCGTCGTGGCGAAGGGTCACCAGGGACAGAACCTGGCGGGTGACGTCACCGTGCTGGCCCCATCCGGCCAGCTCGCCGTGCACCACGTCGGGAAGCACTCCCACCCAGGCGGGCGACTTGGCACTCTGGTTGATCTGGTCCTTCCAGCGCACCGCTGCCGCCCGACCCAACGCCCCCGCGCCGTACACCAGTGGCATGGTGCCCGCCAGCTCACCCGCCAGATGACGGGCCAGGCTCGAATCACCGGTGAGTTCGCCGCGGCGGATCCGGAGCTGGTCGATGGCGGCTCGGATCCAGTCGGCACCGCCGGGGAAGAAGCCGAGCCGTTCAAAGGCCGTCAACACCGGAACGGTCAGGGCCCCCACCCGGGCCCGAGGCGGGACGTGGGTGGGACCGTCAGCCACCGGCAAGAACACGGTGGGTGACTCGGTCCTGTCCGCAAGTGCCCCCAAGGCACCACCGCTGGTGACCGCGAACAACTGCGCACCAGCCTCGACACAGGTGGTGGCCGAAGCCACCGTCTCGGGGGCATCCCCTGAAGCCGAGATGGCCACCACCAAAGTGGATGGGTCCACGAACGACGGTGGGGCAAACCCCTTGTGCACCAGCAACGGCACTGGCATGAACGGCCCGGCCACCGCAGCCAGCAGATCGCCCACCCAACCGGCGGCTCCGGTTCCCAACACCATCACATTGGCGATGCCGTCGTGGTCGGGCAGTGGTCCGGTGACGGTGAGGCGGCGAAAGGCCGCCTCCATCTGGTCGGGCAGCCCGAGGGTGGCCTCTCCGAAGCCCAAGGAGTCGGGCATGTCAGCCCTCCGACAGGGTGGAAGGAACTCCCTCGGACTCGACTCGAGCCATGAGGCGGTCGTGCTCGGCGTCATCCACGGTCACGGCCTCGTCGATGAGCATCACTGGAATGTTGTCGCGGATCTCATAGCGACGCTTCAGCCGCGGGTTGTAGAGGACCTGGTCGGCCTCGAAGTACAGCAGCGGCCCCTTGTCTTCGGGGCAGGCGAGAATCTCGAGAAGCTTGGGGTCCAGAGCCATGGCGGTCATCCGTTGGTGATCAGGTACAGAAGTTCGGAGGTATGGGCGTCGCACTCGTCGCGGGTACGGGCCTCCAGGTTGAGACGCAGCAGCGGCTCGGTGTTGGACGGCCGCAGATTGAACCACCAGTCACCCAGGTCAACGGTGAGGCCGTCGAGGCGGTCCTGAGGAGCCTCGGGGTGAGTGACGGCGAAAGCAGCGGCCACCGAGTCGATGACGGCCAGTGGATCGTTCACCTGGGTGTTGATCTCGCCCGAGTCGGCGTAGCGGTCGAAGGGGGCCCGCAGCACCGACAGCGGCTCGTCGGCATTGCACAGAAGTTCCAACACGTGCATGGCGGCGATCAGTCCGGAGTCGGCCCGGTAGTTGTCGCGGAAGTAGTAGTGAGCCGAGTGCTCGCCACCGAAGGCGGCTCCGGTGGCGGCCATCTCTGCCTTGATGAACGAATGACCGACCTTGGTGCGAACCGGCGTGCCGCCGTTCTCGCGCACCACCTCGGGTACCACCTTGGAGCAGATCAGGTTGTGAAGGATGGTGGCTCCCGGTTCTTTGGCCAACACTCCGGCGGCCACCATGGCTGTGGTGACCGAGCCCGACAGACCCCGACCCTTCTCGTCGACCACGAACACCCGGTCGGCGTCACCGTCGAAGGCGAAACCGATGTCGGCCCCCACCTCTCGGACGCGGGCGCACAGGTCGCGTTGGTTCTCGGGCTGGATCGGGTCGGCCGGGTGGTTCGGGAAGGTCCCGTCGAGTTCGGGGTAGAGGATCTCCAAGTCGAAGGGCAGCGCATCGAAGACGGCGGGCACGACCAGTCCTCCCATACCGTTGGCGGTGTCGGCCACGACCTTGAGGGGACGAAAACGGCTGGTGTCCACAAAGGACCGCACGTGATCGGCGAACTCTCCCAGCAGGTCAGCCTGAGTCATCGCCCCCTGGCTGGCGGCTGGGGCCGGCGGCTGATCAACCAGGGCCCGCACCACATTCAGCCCCGAATCGACACCGACCGGGCGGGCCCCGGCCAGGCACAACTTGATGCCGTTGTACTGGGCGGGATTGAGCGAGGCGGAGAACATGGCCCCCGGGGCACCCCGACGA
>CAUJFC010000263.1 GCA_963169755.1 Actinomycetota bacterium
TGCACGCGTAACCGAACATCATCCCCTGGTCACCAGCCCCTTGGCTGTTGAGAACATCCTCGCCACCGACGCCGGTACGGGTCTCCATGGCGGTGTCCACACCCTGGGCGATGTCAGGGCTCTGGGGGTCGATCGAGGTGATGACGCCACAGGTGTTTCCGTCGAAGCCAGTGTTGCCGTTGTCGAAGCCGATGCCGTTGATGGTGTCCCTCACGATCCGGGGGAACTCGACGTAGGCATCGGTGGTGATCTCACCGGCCACCACCACCAATCCGGTGGTGATCAGGGTCTCACATGCGACCCGGGCCATCGGATCCTTGGCCAGAATGGCGTCGAGGACGGCATCGGAGATCTGATCGGCCATCTTGTCGGGATGACCCTCGGTCACCGACTCCGAGGTGAAGGTCCATCTGGTCAAGGGAAGCTCCTAGCGGGCAAAAGGTGAGTATTCTGATCAGGATTACAGTATTAGCGGTCAGCGCCCCGACGGTACACGTGCAGGGCGGAGTCGAGGACCCGGTGGGCGGCGGTCAACTTGGTGGTCAGTTCCACCGGCGTGACTGAGCCGTCGGCACCGTAGATGACCACGGCATTGGTGTCGTGCTCGAAACCCACGGCGGGCACCGATACGTCGTTGGCCACCAGCAGATCGACTCCTTTGGCAGCGAGCTTGGCCCGGGCGTTGCCTGCCACATCGTCGGTCTCGGCTGCGAACCCCACCAGGACTTGACCGGGCCGCCGCGAACGCCCGAGAGCAGCGAGGATGTCCACCGTGGGTTCGAGCCGGATCTCGGGCGGCCCGGACGCCTTCTTCATCTTGTGGGGCATCACCTGTACCGGCCGGAAGTCGGCGACCGCGGCGGCCATGACGATCACATCGGCCGCATCGGCTCGCGCCATCACGGCATCGTGCATCTCTGCGGCGCTCACCACCCGAACGACCTCGGTCAAGCCCGAGACGTCCAGTGTCGATGCCGTCACCAGGCTGACCGTGGCACCCCGTGCAGCCGCTGCCTCAGCGATGGCATGCCCCTGCTTACCCGATGACCGGTTGCCGATGAAGCGCACCGGGTCAATCGCCTCCCGGGTGCCTCCGGCAGTGACCAAGACGGTCAGGCCACTGAGATCACCAGGGGTGAGTACCGACTCCACCGCCGCAACGATCGTGGCGGGGTCAGCCAGACGACCGTGGCCCACATCTCCACCCGCCAACCGACCGGACTCGGGCGGAACAATGTGAACCCCTCGGCGTCGCAGCGTTGCCAAGTTCTCCTGCACAGCGGGGTGCTCCCACATCTCGGTGTGCATGGCCGGACAGAGAATCACCGGTGCACGGGTGGCGATGAGAGTCGCGGTGAGCAGGTCTCCGGAACGACCGGCGGCATAGTCGGCGATCAAGCGGGCGGTGGCCGGAGCGACCAGCACCACGTCGGCTCCCTGGCCGAGACGGGTATGGGGAATCGGCTCGTCCTCGGACCACAACGACATGCGAACCGGTTCGGAGGCCAACGCCGAGAAGGTGGTCTCACCGACGAACCGAGTGGCTCCCCGGGTGAGAACCGGCTGCACGTGGGCCCCGCCGTCCACCAAGCGACGACACACCTCTATCGCCTTGTAGGCGGCGATTCCGCCGCTCACCCCCAAGACGACGCGGGTACCCGCTTGCATCGGTGGTCCGCTCGGCCCGGTCGACTCAGGACTCTGAGGCAGCCGCCTCGGCCGCGGCATCGGCCTCCGCCTGGGCCTCGGCCGCCGCAGCCTCAGCCGCCAGAGCCTCGGGATCGATGTCGATTCCCTCAATCTGGTCAGCGGCGATCTCCTCGAAAGCGATGCTCAGCGGCTTGCGAGCAGTCGATGCCACCTGCGGCGGAACGAGCTGGCCTTCACTGTCGCCCAGGTTCCCGAAATATGAGTTGATCTGACGAGCCCGCTTGGCTCCCAGAGTGACCAACCGGAACTTGGAATTGGCTCGGGTCAGCAACTCCTCGATCGGAGGGTTCATCATCGTGTCGTGCTGCCAGGTCATCGCGCCGGCACCTCTCCTCGGTAAATGGCCGCGACCGGCCTAGGGGAACATCTGATGCTACCAAGCCCACCCGGGCCGGCACGATTGCCGACCGTCAGTGGCTGACGGCGTCGAGGATTCGCTCCACCAACTGGTCGGCAGCCGTGGCGGTCGAGTCCAAAATCAGGTCGTAGATCGACTGGTCGGCGAGGTCGATGCCGTAGTACCCGAGATAGCGCGTGCGCTCGGATGCTTCCCGTTCACGGTTCACATCCAGCGCCACTTCGGCCGCATGACCGTCACGTCCCGCCACCCGGCGGGCCCGCTCGTGCTCGTCACAGACGATCAAGACCTTCAGCGCGTCGAGGTTCGCCTGAGCCACCAACCAGCCGGCCAACCGCGACTCCAGCAGAACATCGCCCTTGCGGGCCCGTTCAGTCAATCGGTCGTCCAGGGCACGGTCAATCCTGTCATCCCCCTCGGCCAGGCGAGCGAAGTCCGACAGGCTCAGACCCCGCTCAGCGGCCATGCTCCGAAATACAGTCCCACCGTCCACGTGTTCGAGGCCCAACCGGCCCGCGACCGAACGGCCCACCGTACTGGTGCCGGTGCCGGGAAGACCCGAGAGGGTTACAAGCACTGCTGTTCAGGAAAAAGCGGCCAGCAGTGCGTCGCGCTGCTGATGACCGAGCCCTCTGATCCGACGGGAGTCGGCGATACCGATCTCTTCCATGGTCCGTCGTGCCTTCACCTTGCCCACTCCGGGGAGAGATTCGAGGATGGCCAGCACCTTGGTCTTGCCCACCAGCTCATCGGTCTCAGCCATCTCCACCACCTCGGCGAGTGTGAGTGATCCCAGCTTCAGGCGCTCCTTCAGTTCGGCTCTGGCCCGTCTCGCCTCGGCCGCCTTCTCCAAGGCGGCGGCGCGCTGTTCGGGGGTGAGGGATGGAGGCTGTGCCATGGCAGAACCCTAGTACCGGCCGGTTAATCGCCCGTGTGACCACCTGATCCGCGGTCTGGGAATCGCGAGCTCACCCGGCCGCGGGATCGAGGCTGATCGCCTTCTTCTGTAGATAGGCGTCCACTCCCTCGGGACCAAGTTCACGACCCAGACCTGAGTCCTTGTAGCCACCAAACGGTGCCCCGAACGCCATTCCGAAGTGATTGACCGTGACAGTGCCGGTCTCCATGCGACGGGCCACCGCCGCAGCGGCGTCTCCATCGGCGCTCCACACCGACCCCGACAGCCCGTACGGCGAGTCATTGGCGATCCGCACCGCATCGTCGACACCGTCGTAGCTGATGACTGACAGCACCGGCCCGAAGATCTCCTCTCGGGCGATGACCATGTCATTGGTGACGTCAGCGAAAACGGTCGGCTCCACGAAGTAGCCCGTGGCGATGTCGGGGCGACCGCCCCCGGTGGTGATGCGAGCGCCTTCACCACGGCCCTTGTCGATCAGGCCCAGAACCCGGTCACGCTGACGGTCGGCCACCAGCGGACCGACCTGGGTGGCGGGATCCATCGGATCCCCCACCACCTGGGATGCGACGGCCTCGGTGAGGGCGTCCACCACCTCGGTGTAGCGGGACTTCGGGGCCAGGATCCGGGTCTGGGCCACGCAAGCCTGACCGTTGTTCAGGATTCCACCATCGATCACTCCCTGCACCGTTTGAGCCAGATCGGCGTCCTCGAGGACGATCGCCGCCGACTTACCACCCAGTTCCAGGGTGCAAGGCCGCAGACGTTCTCCACAGAGGGCGGCTATCCGACGACCGGCCGCCGTTGACCCGGTGAACCCCACCTTGTCGACACCGGAGTGGGTGACCAGGTGCTCTCCCACCTCTCGGCCGGCGGCCACGATGTTCAGCACTCCGGCGGGCAGACCGGCCTCGGCGAACACCTCGTGGAGGTCATAGGCGCTGAGCGGCGTCTCGGGGGCGGGCTTGAGCACCACCGTGCACCCGGCCAGAAATGCGGGAGCCAACTTCAAGATGGTCACGAACAACGGCACGTTCCAGGGCACGATGGCAGCTGCCACCCCAACCGGCTCGCGGCGTACTACCACCGGGCCGAACATCCCCGGCCGGGTTTCTTCCAACTCGAAGGACTTCCCCAACTCGGCGTAGTAGTCGAGCACCATCGTGGGAGCGAGCACCTGACCGAACATGCACCACGAATAGGGACTGCCCATCTCGGTCGTGATCAGACGAGTCAGATCGTCCATCCGCGCCTGGATACCCACCGAGGCACGGCCCAGGATCTCGGCCCGTTCAGCGACTGGCATCTGCGACCAGTCGGACTCGAAGGCCACTCGGGCCGCTTCGACGGCACGGTCCACATCCGCGGCCGAAGCTTCGGGAACGCGGCCGGCCACCTCCTCGGTGTAGGGGTTGATCACGTCGATGGTGGCTGAGGTGGCCGGCTCGACGAGTTCGCCGCCGATGTAGAGGCCTTCGTGGATGATCAAGGCGTTCCCCTGTGAGCTGAGGCGACCCGATAAGTCGCCGGTGAATTCCGAGCGAACCCTAATCGCGTGATCTGACAGATCGTCAGATCACGACTCGCCGGTAGGCAGCTAGGGCTGACAGTCCGATACTGACCCTTGGGAGCAGGAAGATCAGGACCGGTAGCTTTGTCGCGTCCACCTCACCCGAGACGAGCCTGGTAGATGACCTCCCCCGACCTTGAACTCCGTGCCATCAATACCGTCCGAGCCCTGGCAATGGACCTCCCGGAGAAGGCACGCAGCGGCCATCAGGGAACCGCTATGGCCCTGGCCCCACTGGCTCACGTGCTGTGGACCCGTATCATGCGCTACGACGCAGGTTCCCCGGAATGGTTCGACCGCGACCGATTCGTGTTGTCCGCCGGTCACGCCTCGGTGCTGCTCTATTCGATGCTGCACCTGACCGGCTACGACCTGTCCCTCGACGACCTCAAGGCCTTCCGTCAGTGGGATTCGAGAACGCCAGGCCATCCTGAGAGGGGCCACACCCCTGGGGTCGAGGTGACCACCGGTCCACTCGGCCAGGGCATTGCCAACGCCGTGGGACTAGCCCTAGCCGAGGCACACCTGAGGGCTCGATTCTCCTCGGATGTCTGCGACCATCGCACTTTCGTGATCTGTGGTGACGGAGACCTGTCGGAGGGAGTGAGCCACGAAGCTGCGTCTCTCGCCGGGCACCTGGGCCTGGGGCGACTGGTCGCCATCTACGATGACAACCACATCACCATCGACGGTCCCACCGAGATCGCGCTCAGCGACGATGCTCCGGCCCGATTCCGCTCCTACGGATGGCACGTGATCGAGTTGGGCGAGGCCGCCAACGACCTCGACGCCCTGGAGTCGGGAATCCGTGAGGCGATGGCCGTAGAGGACCGCCCGTCCCTGGTGGTTGTCAGATCTCACATCGGGTTCCCCTCGCCTCGCTTCACCGATAGCCCGAAGGCCCACGGCAACCCATTCGACGCCGCTGAGATCGCAGCCACCAAGTCGGTGATGGGGCTCGACCCTGACCAGTCGTTCCAGATCGATTCCGATGTCGCCGATCTCTACCGTGAGGCCGGCCAGCGGGGTGCCTCCCATCGCCGGGAATGGGAGAGCCGCCTGGCGTCGTGGACCGGCGACCGTGCCGCCTTCGACGCCGCCCGCAGCGGCACCGGCCTCGAAGGCTGGGCCAAGGCCCTTCCAGCCTGGCAAGCCGGGGAGTCGGTGGCGACCCGCGTTGCGTCAGGAGCCTGCTTCGCAGCACTCACCGAAACCGTGCCTGGATTGCTCGGCGGTGGCGCCGACCTGTCGTCCAACACCGGAACTCAGCTTCCTGACGCCACCGCCTTCAGCGCCCAGACCCCCGAGGGCCGTCAGCTGTACTTCGGAATCCGTGAGCACGCCATGGGAGCGGTTCTCAACGGGATGGCAGCCCACGGGGGAACCATCCCACTAGGCGGCACCTTCTTCGTGTTCAGCGACTACATGCGTCCAGCGGTACGACTCGCCGCTCTGGCGAGCCACAAGGTCATCTACAGCTTCACCCACGATTCGGTGGGGGTCGGCGAGGACGGCCCCACCCACCAGCCGGTGGAGCACCTGGCCAGCCTCCGAGCCATGCCTGGACTCCGGGTGGTTCGACCCGCCGATGCGAATGAGACCGCCGCCGCCTGGGCCGATGCGATCGGGCACGATGGTCCGACCGCCCTGGTCCTGAGCCGCCAGAATCTGCCGGTGCTGGAAGGAACCGACGCCGCCGGCGTCAGTCGTGGTGCCTATGTCCTACTGGATTCCGCCCGACCATCAGATGCCATGCCCGACCTGGTGCTGGTTGGGACCGGTTCGGAGGTGTCCCTGTGCCTGAAGGCGGCGGCAGTTCTGGGTGACGATGACCTGGCAGTCCGGGTGGTGTCCATGCCGTGCTGGGAGGACTTCGACCTTCAAGACGAGGCCTACCAGGCCGAGGTCCTGCCAGCGGCGGTCCCCACCATTGCAGTGGAAGCCGGTACCACCTTCGGCTGGGACCGTTGGGCCGACGAGGCAATCGGCATCGACCGCTTCGGTGCTTCAGCCCCGGGTGGCGTCGCGCTGGACCGACTGGGTATCAACGTGGAAGCAGTGGTGAACGCGGCCCGCGCCCTCATCGGTGAGGTGACCGCGTGACGAGACTCCATGAGTTGCACGATCTCGGCGGGCAGAGCCCGTGGTTGGACAACCTCCGTCGTGACTGGTTGATCAACGGAGAGATGACCCGCTGGTTGGACCGGGGCGTCCGCGGCGTTACCTCCAACCCTTCGATCTTCCAGAAGGCGATCACCACCACCGACGCCTACGACCAGCAGTTCGCCGAGTTGGCGGCCCGAGCGATACCCACAGTCGACGCCTACTGGGAACTTGTGATCAGCGACATCGTCGACGCCCTGGATCTGCTGGCACCGATCCACGCGGCCAGTGACGGCGCTGACGGGCAGGTGTCGGTCGAGGTCGCGCCCGCGCTGGCCCGTGACACCGAAGGCACGCTCGCTGCGGCCCTCGACCTTCAGCGACGAATCAGCCGGCCGAATCTCTACGTGAAGATCCCCGGCACCGCCGAGGGACTGCCGGCCATCCGCCGAGCCACCGCGGCCGGCGTCAACGTGAACGTGACCCTCCTGTTCAGCCTCACCCGCTACGCCGAGGTGATCGATGCCTACCTGTGTGGTCTGGAGGAGAGCGACGGCGACCTCCATGGCCGTTCCGGAGTGGCTTCGTTCTTCGTCAGTCGAGTCGACACCGAAGTGGATGCTCTGCTCGAGAAGATCGGGTCGCCTGAAGCGCTCGCCCTGCGGGGAAAGGCCGCCGTCGCCAATGCCCAGCTCGCCTACGGACTGTGGCGCGATGCCTTCTCCGGAGATCGTTGGGAGAGCCTCCGCCAGCGCGGTGCCCGTGTCCAGCGACCCCTGTGGGCATCGACCTCGGCCAAGAACCCGAGCTACTCCCCCACTGTCTATGTGGACAACCTCATCGCGCCGGACTCGGTAAACACCATGCCCGAGGCCACGTTGGAGGCGTTCGAGGCCGGAGGAATCGTCGCCCGCACAGCCGACACCGACCTGGATGCCGCCAAACGGGTGCTCGATGACCTGTCGACCGTCGGAGTCGACCTGGACGAGGTGACCCATCGGCTGGAAGCCGAGGGTATCGCCGCCTTCTGCCAGGCCTTTGATGACCTGGTCGACGCTCTTCAGACCAAGGCCGCGTCGTTGTCCACCGGAGCCGGAGGATGAGAATTCCGTGAGCGTACCGGGAGATCTGGTTATCACCAGCGACGTGGCCGGGGAGTTCTCACGGATGGTCGTGTCTGCCTTCCGCAACCGACCACAAGAGACTTTCTCGCTCGCTCTGACCGGATCGCACGATGCCCGCTCGTGCTACGAGAGGCTCGCCACCGAGGCGGGAGCGGTCATCGACTGGTGGAAGGTGGATGTCTACTGGGCCGACGAGCGCTGCATCCCCCACGACCACGATGACTCCAACTACCGGATGGCCAGGGAGGCCCTGCTGGATCGGGTCGGAGCGGCTCACGCCACCCACCTGATGCGCTGTGCAGAGGGACCCGATCCCTATCAGCTGCGGCTGGGTGACCTCGACGCCATGGATCTGATCCACTTGGGGATGGGTCCGGACGGCCATGTCGCCGGCCTGTTTCCCGGCAGCGAAGC
Source organism: Actinomycetota bacterium (assembly GCA_963169755.1). Taxonomy (GTDB): domain Bacteria; phylum Actinomycetota; class Acidimicrobiia; order Acidimicrobiales; family Iamiaceae; genus Aquihabitans. Next base: position 8,199 of record CAUJFC010000263.1, read on the forward strand.
CATGACCACCGATCCTGGCCGCTTGGTCGCCATGTCAGAGGACCCGAGCGGGGCTTCGCCGTACCGGCACATGACCATGACCCTTGGTGCCCTGGCGCGCGCCCGTCAGGTGGTGATCACGGTAACGGGAGCCGATCGGGCATCGGCCATGGCATCCATAGCCTCAGGGGTGGGCCTTCCGGCTGCCCTGGTGTCGGCACCGTTCGTGACATGGCTGGTGGACCCTGATGCCGCCGCCGGACTGTCATGACTTTCGACGGATTGGTGACCGCCCCTCTGTTCCACCCGCGATCGGGTGAGAGACCAGCTCAGAGCCGGGCGAATCAGAACCGGGCGAAGTAGCCGTCGGCAGTCAGCAACACCAGCACCAGCTGGTCGAGTTCGGTTCCCCGCGAGCGCGCCGTGGCCCAGTCGGTCCGCTCGGTCGCCTCAGGCTGTCGGACCAACAGTCCCAGATGGAGCACCGTCGCCTCCACCGTGGAGGCAGTCCGGGCCCGGTTCTCGGGTGATTCGCTGAACCAGATCACAACATCCCCGCGGCTCATGCGACGGGTGGTGAGCGCCTCCACCCAGTAAGCCCGGCCCTCGGAATCAGCTCCCCGACCGAGAACGTTGCGGTACAGCAGATCAACGAAACCGGATTCCTCAGGAGCGCCGAAACGAGAGGCGAACTCCCTCGATGCCATTATCTGAGCTGCCAGGGCATCCAGTGATGCACCCAATCGACGGCGATTGGCCCAGAACCCGAGGCCACCCCGATCAGGAGCACGGCCCAGCGTTGCCAGGTAGAGCCGGGCCACTGGCTGAACCGTGCCTGCTCCCTCACCACGGAACAGCTCGGCCATCATCAACTCAGGCGTCACCGAGCCGGCCCTGAGGGCCGTGGCCCACAGGTCGAGTTCTCCACCAGTCGGCTGGCGATGGAGTACATCGACGAATCCCTGCTGCACCAGAGGTTCTGGGCCGGCGAAGGGTGCGAATCGCGCTGTCCCGTGCCGTCGGGCCCATCGCAGGATCTGTTGACGGATTCCCAGGACCTTCCCGGCGTATTCAGGGTCTGAAGCCCACACTCCAGCACCGAACTGGTCCCAGGTGGGTGCCTTTCCCTTGACCTTCACCAGATGGAACCGAGGGTCAACCAGCGGGTGGGCCAGCTTGGCCTCGGTCACCGTCGGATCGGCGTAGGCGCGCAGGTGCTGGATCTGGGCTCGGACACCAGTTCTGGCGTCGGGGAACATCTCGGCCGAAGTGCCTCCGTCGACTGCTCCCAGACCCGAGAAGTTGTTGAACTCGGGGGTGACACGATCAGAGAACTTGAAGTAGCCGGTTTCGACGATCGCCTGGGCAAAGGCGATGTCGCCTGCCACTCCTTCGTCTGCACCTTCGCTCACGAACAGCGAGGCCAGTTCATCGATTCCCACAGTGGCCCGATTGGTCTTTCCAGTGGAGCGGTACCACCCGGCCAGATCGGATGCCGACACCACCGAGCGGCCCATCACCGGCGTACCGGCCGCCGCCGCGGGGCTGGCTGCCAGCGGCACCAGCGCCAGCACCGACACCAACAGCAGGGCCGAGGCCACCGCCGAGCGGAGAGCAAGGGGCGAACTGACGGGTCGGGTGGGGCGGACCATGACATCCATTGTCGGCACGAATCGCGCCGAGTCCAGTCACCGGTAGCCTGCCCGCCATGTCGAGCACACCGGGACGGGCTTGGGACCTCCCACTGGACGAACTCATGGCCCGGGCCCGAGAGATCCGGTCCGCCGCCTTCGGCACTCGGGTCACCTTTTCGCCCAAGGTGTTCATCCCGCTCACCATGTTGTGTCGGGACCGGTGTGGGTACTGCACCTTCGCCCAGCCGCCGGCTCGGGTCACCAGCCCCTATCTGGAGCCCGAAACGGTGCTGGAGATCGCCCGCTCCGGGGCCGAGGCCGGCTGCCACGAGGCGCTTTTCACACTGGGAGAAAAGCCCGAAGATCGATATCCGGCGGCCGCCCGGTGGCTGGCCGAGCACGGTTATGAATCGACTGTTGCCTACCTGGAAGCCATGGCCAGACTGGTGGTGACCGAGACCGGTCTCCTACCCCATGCCAACGCTGGGGCCCTAGCGGCCGATGACCTGGCAGCCTTGAGAGCGGTCGCTCCCTCCCAGGGAATGATGATCGAGTCGCTACGGGATGACCTGGCCGCTCACCAGGGGTGTCCCGACAAGACCCCCCAACGTCGACTGGCAACCCTCGAAGCCGCCGGCGAGCTGTCGATCGCCTTCACCACCGGCATCCTGGTCGGAATCGGTGAGAACCGGGCCGACCGGATCACGGCCCTGGAAGCCATCGCCGACAGTCATCGTCGATGGGGCCACGTCCAAGAGGTGATCGTCCAGAACTTCCTGCCCAAAGACGGCACTTCGATGCACCGTGCCGCTCCCTGCCCCGAGGACGTCTACCTCGAAACGATCGCTCTGGCCCGTTTGATCCTTCCGCCCGAGATCCACCTTCAGGCCCCACCAAACCTGTCCGACGATTTCGGCCGTCTGCTCGATGCCGGAATCGACGACTGGGGTGGCGTGTCGCCGGTCACCGCTGACCATGTGAACCCCGAGCGTCCCTGGCCGGCGCGTGACCGGCTAACCGAGGTGACGCTGAGCGCGGGATTCGAACTGGCGCCCCGACTGACGATCTACCCCGAGTTCGCCCGCGCCGCCGATCGGTGGCTCCACTCCGATCTGCGCTTCGCCGTGCTCGACCGCTCTGACAGTGAAGGACTGGCCCGCGACGACCCCGGGTCGGTGCATCCCCAAACCGTCGGCGAGGTGCGAAACGTCGGAGACGGCGCCGAGGTCGTAATGGTCGGTCGTCGCTCCACACAGTGGTACGTAGGGCTGGATGCCGAACCTCCGGTGCTCGTTCCGTCGGTCGCCAGCGCCGGCGGCGACGTAGCCCGGGTTCTGGCCTCGGTTCGGGCGGGTGAGGTTCCCGGGGAGGACGATCTGGTGACCCTGTTCGGGGCCCGTGGTCGCGAGGTGGCGGCCGTCGCCGCTCTGGCCGACGAACTCCGAGCGCAGGCCGTGGGCGACACCGTCACATGGGTATCCAACCGCAACATCAACTACACCAACGTCTGTACCTTCAAGTGCCGCTTCTGTGGTTTCTCGAAGGGGCCCCGGTCGCTCAACCTGCGCGGCACTCCCTATCTGCTGACCCTTGACGACATCGCCGAGCGCACCGCCGAAGCGGTGGCCGCCGGTGCAACCGAAGTGTGTCTTCAGGGTGGAATCCATCCGGATTTCGACGGTGACTACTACATCGAGGTGGCGCGGGCGGTCCGGCTGGCGGCCCCATCGGTCCACATCCACGGGTTCACGGCTCTAGAGGTATCCGAAGGAGCAAGGCGATCCGGAGTGCCCCTGGCCACCTACCTGAGTCAGCTCCGAGATGCCGGGCTCGCCACCCTGCCGGGTACCGCCGCCGAGATCCTCGACGACGAGGTGCGTGCCATCCTTTGCCCAGACAAGATCACCACCGATGAATGGCTCGAGGTCCATCGCACTGCCCACCAGGTCGGCCTGCGGTCGAACGTCACCATCATGTTCGGCTCGGTCGAACACCCTCGATCGTGGGCCCGTCACCTGATTCGGACCCGCGACCTCCAGGCACAGACCGGAGGTTTCACCGAGTTCGTTCCGCTGCCGTTCGTACACATGGCCTCCCCCATCTACCTCCAGCGCCAGGCCCGGCGAGGTCCGACCTGGAGGGAGGTTGTCCTGATGCACGCCGTGGGACGTATCGCCTACCACGGCTTCATTCCCAACATTCAGGCTTCATGGGTGAAGTTGGGAGTGGCTGGAGTCCGTCAGCTTCTCTGCGCCGGCGTCAACGACCTGGGAGGGACGCTGGTGGACGAGAACATCTCCCGAGCGGCCGGGGCCAGTCATGGTCAGGGCATGGACGCCGACAGCTTCGCCGAGGTTGCGGCTCCCCTGGGCAGAATCACCCAGCAACGGACCACTCTCTATGACCGGGTGCTCACCCCGGTGGCTCCGTGATGTCGATCGGTGGCGGCCCCAGCGGGCCTTCTGGGAGAGACGAGTTGCGTGCTGAGGTGACCGAGTTGGTCGCCCGCGCCGGGGTGACAACCAATCTCGACCTGATCGAGTCCATGGTTGAGACCGCTATCGAGCTGGGACAGGGAAACGCCGATCGCCTCGACCTGAAGATCGCCCGAGCAGCACTGGTCGAGATGAGTGAAGCGTTCGAGATGTTCGCCCCCTATGACAACGTCCCCAAAGTCACCATCTTCGGATCAGCTCGAGTCATAGAGACCCAACCGCTGTGGGAACTGACCCGCTCGGTGGCCGCCAGCCTGGCCGAACAGGGCTGGATGGTGGTCACCGGTGCCGGACCGGGAATCATGCAGGCTGGCATGGAAGGGGCGGGTGCCGCCCGATCGATCGGGGTCAGGATCCGCCTTCCGTTCGAGTCCGGTGCCAACGAGGTGATAGCCCGCGATCCCAAGCTGGTCACCATGCGCTACTTCTTCACCCGCAAGCTCATGCTGGTGAAGGAGTCGTCGGCCTTCGTCTGCATGCCGGGCGGATTCGGCACTCTCGATGAGACCCTCGAGTTGCTGACCCTCCAGCAGACCGGTAAGGGCGTCCCCACCCCCATCGTGCTCCTCGATGTGAAGGGAGGCACCTACTGGCATGGCTTCGACCGCTTCATCCGTCAGGAACTGATGAGCCGGGGAATGGTCAGCTCCGACGACCTGGATCGAGTGCTCATGACTGACTCGGTCGATGCCACCCGGGACGAAGTCCTCACCTTCTGGCGCAACTACCACTCGCTTCGCTGGGTGGGAGATGTCCTGGTTCTGAGACTCCGCTCGGCCCCCACTCCCACCGAGGTGGCTGAACTGGATCGAACGTTCAACTGGATGTGCACCTCCGGTCACATCCAGGTGAGCGGACCGCTCGGCCCCGAACGCGCCGGCCACGACGTCGAACACCTTCCCCGGATCACCCTGAAGCTCGATCAACGCCATGTCGGCTCTCTTCACAAGCTGATCCGCGCCATCAACGCCCTGCCCTCGGCACCGCCACTGACCGGAGACTCGTCACCGGCCCAGGCTGAGGTGACAGAATCGGGAAATGGCCGGGGAGTTCGATGACATCAGGGAACGGCTCGAGGCGATAGCTGAGGAGCTGGCCGATCTGGCCATCCTCCGGCTCCGCGAGTCGATCGACGCCGGGGGCGGCGAGCTTCCCGTTGATGAGAAGCGCCTGACCCGGGCTCGTCGTGCTGTCGAAAAGGCGGCGCACATTCTCCAAGAGCCCGACGACAGCTACCTCGATACCTGATTGCACCGCCATCCGGCAGCCTGCGGTGGGCGCAGGCAGGGCCGGTATCGTCTCCATGGTGGGAGCAGTCGCCCAACCCGAAGACCTGCACGAGTGGGTCTCGTTCGAGGACCCCGAAGAAGACCGAACCTGGTTGTTCGACGTCACCTTCCTCACCAGCAACTGGTCGTGCATATTCGGACGAGGTTGCAAGGGGGTACTGACCGAGGACTACTCCGAGGCCGTCCAGGGATGTTGTTCCTACGGAGCCCATTTCACGGGCCCCGATGACATCGCCCATTCCCAGGCGATGGCGGAGCGTCTGACGCCGAGCCAGTGGCAGTTCCACGACATCGGCCACCGCCTCGGGGTGACGGCGGTGAACGAGCATGGTGACACCACCACCCGCTTGGTCGACGATGCCTGCGTCTTCTTGAATCGACCCGGTTTCGACGGCGATGGTCTGGGCTGCGCCTTTCACCACGCGGCGGTGGCCGCCGGCCAGCGCCATCTCGACTGGATGCCCGAGGTCTGCTGGCAACTACCGCTGCGCAGAGTGGACGAGACCGATGAACTCGGCCACGTCACCTCAACGGTGCGGGAATGGAAAAGGCGTGATTGGGGCGAAGGCGGCCATGAGTTCCACTGGTGGTGCACCGAGGGGCCTGAAGCCTTCGTGGGGCACAAGCCGGTGTTCGAGATGCTCGCCGACGAGCTGCGCGAGATGGTTGGTGACGAGCCCTATCGAATGATCACAACCCACCTCGAGCAGCGACTGCGAGCAGGGTCACCACGGCCCACCGAGGTCTTCCTACCCCACCCGGCGGTACGCCCCTGACTCCACCGCTGACGTGGATGCTCAGCGCTTCAGCCGCCGCCGGTCGGATTCCTTCAACACCCGTTTGCGGATACGGATGCTCGACGGTGTCACCTCGACCAGCTCGTCCTCGGCGATGAACTCGATGGCCGACTCCAGGGTGTGCACTCGGGGCGGTACCAGCTTGACGGCCTCGTCGGATGCGTGAGTACGAATGTTGGTTTTCTGCTTCTCACGCACGCAGTTGACGATCATCTCGTCGGGGCGGCTGTTCTCGCCGATCACCATCCCCTCGTAGACCGTCGTTCCCGGCCCGACGAACAGCTCACCCCGGGTCTGGAGGTTGTCAAGGGCGTAGGCGGTGGTGGTACCGGTTCGGTCGGCCAGCATGGCTCCGCCCTGACGGTGGGGAAGATCGCCGACCCATGGAGTCCAGCCGGCGTGGTGGGTGTGCAACAGCGCTGTACCCCTGGTGGCAGTCAACAGCAGTCCTCGGAACCCGATCAGGCCACGAGCCGGCGCCTCGAAAGTGATCACAGTCCGGCCCGCATCACCGGGACGCAGGTCAGTCACCCGGCCTTTTCGGGGAGCGAGCGTCTGGGTGACCGTGCCGACATGTTCCTCGGGGACGTCGCAGACGCCGCGTTCGAGAGGTTCGTGTCGCTTGCCATCGATGTCCTTGACGATCACCTCTGGTCGGCTGGCCTGGAGTTCGTACCCCTCGCGTCTCATGGTCTCGATCAGTACTGCCAGTTGCAGTTCACCGCGGCCCGCGACTTCCAGTACGTCAGGTGAGTCGGTGTCCTCCAGGCGAATGGACACGTTGCCGAGCACCTCGCGCTCCAGGCGCTCCCGCAAGTGGCGGGAAGTGAGGTAGGTGCCTTCCTTGCCGGCCAGGGGCGAGGTGTTGACCCCGAAGGTCATCCTGAGGACCGGCTCATCCACGCTCAGCCGGGGCAAGGCCTCGGGATTGGCGGGATCAGCGAGAGTGTCCCCGATCTCCACCTCCGGGAACCCGGCCACCACGAACAGATCCCCGGCCACCCGCTCGTCCACGTCATCGCGGCCGATTCCGCTGAACCCCATCAGGCTGGCCAGCTTGCGTTCAGTGGGTCGCGCCCCCTCGAGTATCTCCTCGTTGAGCAACGCGACGCGGTCACCACGCCGGAGGGTTCCCCTCACCACCCGGCCGATGGCCAGTCTCCCCAGATAGTCCGAGGCATCCAGGTTGGTGACGATGGCCTGAAGCGGTCCCGTCACATCCACCGCTGGCGGCGGGATGGTCTCGGTGATGCAGGTGAGCAGCGGTGTCAGGTCGGCATCCTCATCGGGCATCCCCACCCCCACCATGGCACGACCGTCGCGAGCCACCGCCGAGATGATCGGAAACTCGATGTCGTGATCACTGGCGCCGAGGTCCATGAACAGCTCGTAGACCTCATCGAGCACCTCGGCAGCCCGGGCGTCCTGACGATCCACCTTGTTGATGACCAGGATCGCCGGCAGTCCGGCCGCCAGGGCCTTGGACAGCACGTAGCGGGTCTGAGGCAATGGACCCTCGGCGGCGTCCACCAGCAGGATGATTCCATCCACCAGAGCCAGGGCCCGCTCCACCTCACCACCGAAATCGGCATGTCCAGGCGTGTCGACCAGGTTGATCTTGATGTCGCCCCACTGGACGGCAGCCGCCTTGGCGAGGATGGTGATCCCCCGCTCGCGTTCCTGGTCGTTGGAGTCCATGACCCGATCCACCACCGCCTGATGGGCACCGAACACACCAGTCGAGCGAAGTAGCGCGTCCACCAGCGTGGTCTTGCCGTGGTCAACGTGGGCAACCAGAGCTACGTTGCGGATGGCATGAGAGGACACTGAGGTTTCCTTTCGGCGGATGGCTCCCCGCCGAAGGACGGGATCAGGTCAAAATTGCAGTTGGGGGGGAGGCGTCAGCCCCAGCCCTCCGAGTCTGCTGGGGCGGAGTCGACCAGACACCACGAAGCATGGTCATGGCCAGGGTCGGCCCCGCACTCTGGGCACGACTGCTCATCGGCTCGGTCGAGGAGGTCGTTGAACGATGGCTCCGACGACCGCTTCAATGCGCGAGCTTCCTCAAACCGGCGATGACGACCCTTCTTCACTGGGCCACGCTCCCGAAAAGTGTTCTGACCTGGATCGCAAGTGTAGCCGGGGATCCACCCCCGTTTGCACGTCGAACCGCCCAGCCAGGTTGAAATACATCATGGTTCACAGAAAACACCTGGCCTCGGCGTCGTCAGACGTCGATCTGGCGGGCTTCGAGGATCAGATTGCCACGACCGTCAAAGGCCAACGCGGCTTCGCCGTTGACCAACTGCCAAATCGGCTGGCCCAGCAGGTCCGCCCGCCATCCGGTGGCCAGTCGGGAATCAGGATCCCGTGCCAGGAGAGATTCGATGTCGGCTCGGGTGGCCAGAATCGACGTCTCGATCTCGAGGTCCCGGGAGAGCTGAGACACCCATGCCGAAACCAAACCGATGGCGGGCCGTAAGTGCCGGTCCACCTCATAACTCCGGCTGTCCGAGCGAGGAACCGGGTTCTCCAGGCCCTCCGCCACCGCCGCCAGGATGGCTTCACCCATCCGACCCCGAGCCTGACGCTCGTCCACACCTCGAATCCGAGCCAGATCTTCGATGGTCCTCGGACGCCTCTGAGCAACGCCCACGACCGCCAGGTCCGACAGCACGAATCGGACCGGTTGATCGAGCTCGGCCGCTCGCCTTTCTCGCCAGGCAGCCACCCCTCGCGCCACCGCGGCCTGTTCACCCCGGAGGGTTCTGGCCTCCTTGATACGACGCCAGGCATCCTGGGGATCACGTACCACCCGACCTCGTCGGCGGGCCAGATCACACTCGATGTTGAACCAGTCGAAGCGACCGCGCCGTACGAGCTCATCGGTCAGAATCTGATGGAGCTCGAGCAGGTGGTCCACGTCCGAGACCGCGTACCGACACTGGTCGGCTCCGAGGGGCCGACGAAGCCAATCGGTCAACCGATCACCCTTGGGCAGATGCAGGCCGAGATATCGCTCGTGTAGCGCCGCCAACGAAGGCAACGAATGCCCGACGAACGCTGCGGCCAGCTGAGTGTCGAACAACCTCTCGGGCAGCACACCGCAGCGCAGGTCGAGCACCTCGAGATCCTGGCTGGCCGCATGCATCACCACGGTCGCTGATCCGACCAGTGCCCGCCCGAACGGGCCGATTTCGACCGCCAGAGGATCCAGGAGGACCCGCTGGTCCTTCCACGCCACCTGAACCAGTGCCAGCTGGGGAAAGTAGGTCTTCTCGCGGTGGAACTCGGTGTCCACCGCGAACACCTCCACATCGACCAGCTCGTCGATCAGCTGGTCGAGCCCGTCAGCATCGGCCACCCATCTGACCCCGTCTGGCAGATCACCTCTGGGGCCCGACGCCGAGCGGAACGAGGCCACTACTCGCCGGGTTCCTCGCCCTGCACCACCCGGTGTCCGGCGTCGATCCACGCCAACGTGCCGCCAGAGACATTGATCACCTGGAGCCCGTAGGACCGGAGGATCTCGCCCGCCTTGAGACTCCGGGCACCAGATCGACAGATCATCAGGATCTCGCTGTCCGAGGGCACCTCCCCCGCCCGCTCTGCTATCTCGCCCAACGGAATCAGCCTGGCGCCGGGCACGTGGCCTTCCACATATTCGTGGGGCTCGCGAACGTCGATCACCGTTGCCCCGGCGGCATGACGGGCGGCCGCCTCGGCAATATCGATCTCCGGTACCGTCACTGTGCCTCCAACTCAGCCGACCGGGCGGCCGGACCAGACGAGTCTAGAAGAGCGGCCGGAGATCATCGCCGGGGCCGAGATTACGACCGAGCAACTTCTCGAATCGCGCCACCTCGTCGGGAGTGTCGAGGTCCACCAACGACTCCGCACCCACTTCCACTGCCACCACCCCCAGCGAGAAGGAGGAGTCGGCCCGGCGAGCTCCGCCGCGGACCAACTCGACCATGGCGTCAGCCACGCTGGTCCTCCACACGGCGGGCAACGGGTGGATCCGACCATCCGGGGTCACCGGAACTACTCCCTTCGCCGCATCTCCTGCTGCCGACAGCGACTCGACCATGACAGAAACGGTTTCCGCGCGCAGCGCAACCTGATCACAGGCTGCTATCACCACGTGGTCTGCGCAATCGTGCTCGGCCACCCAGGCCAGCGCGGTAGCGATTCCGGCCAAGGGACCGGCCCTGTCGAACAGATCCGGCACCACCCCGAGACCCTCCAGCAAGCTGAGGCCGCTCCCTCCGACCGCCACAATGGGCTCGACACCGGCCCCCATGAGAGCCTGGACAACCCACCGAATCATCGGCTGGCCCGCCACCTCCACCAACGCCTTGTCCGATCCCATCCGACGGCTGGCGCCACCAGCCAGGATCGCTCCCGCGGGCCGACGCGGGAGCAGGTCGCCGTTCAGCTAGACCACTCCCCCATAGGTGGCGGCAACTCCCCGGCTCTCGCCATGGCTGCTTACAGCCGTCGCCAGGTCGGCCAGGAACTCTTCGGCCACCGCCTCGTGGTAGGGCGAGAGCATCAGGTGCAGTCCCCCCGGCTGGCGGTCCAAGTTCCAGCCACGGTCGTCCATAACGTCACCGATGGCCGCTATGTCATGAGAGTCGGACCCGAACTCGAACAGGGACATGTCCGGGGCGTGAGTCAACCGAAGACCGTCGATCGACTCGATCCCTTCGCTGAACTTCCTGGTGGTCCTCCTGACCACGTCAGCCAGCCGAAGGTATCCATCGACACCAAGATGGTTGATGGCGGCCCAAGCTCCGGCGATGGGGGCGGCGGATCGGGTCCCAGCCGATGTTCCCGACGCGTAGAGTCCGCCTGGCCACTCGTCGTACCAGAAGAACTGGTGCTGAAGAAGTTCACGACTCCGGTAGAGAACCACCGATGCACCCTTGAAGGTGTATCCGTACTTGTGGACATCAGCGGAGATGGACGTGACACCCGGAACCCGGAAGTCCCAAGGCATGACGGGTTCTCCCAGTCGTTCCCACCACGGCAGCAACCATCCCCCCAAGCAGGCATCCGTGTGGAACAGAATCCCCCGTTCTGAGGCAAGGCGGGCCAGATCGGAGATGGGGTCGATCACCCCGTACGGGTAACACGGCGCCGAACCGACGATCAGAGCAGTCCGGTCGCCCACCGACGCCTCCATAGCCTCCACATCGGCCCGACCGTCGGCACCAACCGGGACCTTCACGTGTTCAATGTCAAGGTACTTGGCGGCTTTGGCGAACGCCGGGTGGGCGGTGTCAGCCGTCAGCAACTGGGGCTCGCTGATGGATCGGGTTTGGCGGGCGTGGTCGCGCGCCACCTGGACCGACAGGAAGATGCTCTCTGTACCGCCAGAGGTGACAGCACCCGCATCCGGCGACGTGCCGAGCAGATCGGCAGCCATGGCGATCACGTCGAGCTCCATCTGGAGGACACTCGGGTACTTGAAGGGATTCAGGGCGTTGTCGTGCAGGTAGCGGAGTCCAACCTGCTCGATCAGGTTCTCGTGGGCATGGTCGCCCACGTTGTAGACCAAGCTGAAGGCCCGACCGCCTCGCCAGTCGATGTCCAGCGAGTGACGCTGATCGATCTCCGCCAGGATTTCATCAGCGGGTCTGCCGTGCGCGGGGATCCGTGCGTGGTCGGTCATGGACGGGCAACCTGCAGGGGTTGACGGGCCACCGCGGGCCCGTCAACCCCGGATCAGTACTGCTCGAAGTACCGGCCCAGCTCCCAGTCGGTGACGGCCCGGTTGAATGCCGCCCATTCCTGCTCGGCGGTGTTGAGCAGGTGATGGTGGACCTCTTCACCGAAGGCCCATCGCGCCACCTCTGAGTTGCGAAACAACTCGATCGCTTCGATCAGCGAGGACGGGATGTGTTCCACCTGGGGGTCGGTGTAGGCGTTGCCCTCGAATGGTTCACCCGGGTCGATCTGGTGCTCGATTCCCCACAGACCGGCCGCGATCACCCCGGCAAAGGCCAGGTAGCTGTTCACGTCGGCTCCGGGAATACGCGACTCCACTCGGTATCCCTGGCCGTGGCCAACCAGACGAAGGCCGCAGGTCCGGTTGTCCAGCCCCCAGGCCACCGCGGTCGGGGCCCACGAGTCGGGTTGGAACCGCTTGTACGAGTTGACGGTGGGAGCGAACAGCAGACTCAGTTCGCGTGAGGCGGCCAGCAGGCCACCCAGCCAGTGCCGGAAGGTGCTCGACAGGTGATGGGGCGCTTCCTCATCCCACATGAGGCTGCGCTCGTTGCCACGATCCCAGAGGCTGGAGTGAATGTGGCAGGACGAACCCACCTCGTTCATGTCGTACTTGGCCATGAAGGTGAGCGCCCGGCCGTGCTGGTCGGCGATCTCCTTGGCGGCGTTCTTGTAGATGGTGTTTCGATCAGCCATCTCGGTGGCGGTGGCGTAGGCCAGGTTGATCTCGTGTTGGCCGCGCCCGGCCTCGCCCTTGGAGAACTCCACCGGTACTCCCGCCCCCTGGAGGCCACGGCGGATGTCTCGGATCAGGTACTCGTCACGAGTGGTCTGGAGGATGTGGTAGTCCTCGACAACATCGGAATGAGGCGTCATCCCGTGGTATCGCCGAGCGGCGGCCTCCCCGAATGAATCCCTGAACAGGAAGAACTCGAGTTCGGCGCCGATGTTGACCGTGAAGCCCAGTTCGGCAGCGCGCGCCTCCTGACGTTGGAGAATGCGGCGAGGGGATACCTCGATCGGCTGATGGGTGGCCTCGTCCACAACGTCACACAGAACCAGCGCGGTTCGCTCGAGCCACGGCACCATCCTGATGGTCGTCTGGTCGGGTACGGCCGACAGGTCGCCGTAGCCGCGCTCCCAGTTGAAGGCCCGGTAACCCGGCAGCGGGTTCATCTCCACGTCGACCGCC
>CAUJFC010000264.1 GCA_963169755.1 Actinomycetota bacterium
AGTTGCCGAACCGACCGATGGCCTGGGCCACCGGGATGGCGGGTGCCACCACATCGAGCAGGTCACGCGTCGGCCAGCCGTTGCGTCGCACCACCCACCAACCCACCAGCACACCGGCCGCGATGCCACCGGGAATCCCCAGACCGCCCTGGGTGATCTTGAGAGCCCCGACCCAGTCGTCCTGGTAGGTCTTCCAGTCGGTGGCCACGTGGTACAGCCGGGCCCCGATGACACCGGCCGGTACCGCCCAGATGGCGATGGTGCTGATGTCGTCGGGGTGGCCGCCCCGTGCCTGCCACCGTCGGGACGCGATGGACACGGCCGCCACGACACCGAGAGCGATGCACAGGCCGTAGATGTGCAACGAGATGGGGCCGACCTGCCACACGTTGACCGAAGGGCTCGGAATCGAGGCCACCACGGTGGCGAGAGGGATGACAGTTTGGGCTGACACGCTCACCGGACTAGCACGCCCGAAGGAGCCGGTCAGCCTCAGGCCCAGGCGCGACGGCCGACAAAGGCGAGCAGTGCGGTCTGGGGATCGGCTCCAGCGGGTGCCTCCAGGGCCGGCCCGCAGACGTCATCGGAGCGCAGATCGTCACCCAACGCCTGCGCGGCCGCCATAGCCCACTCGATGTCGGCGGGGTCCATCTCACAGGGCAGGTCGAAGGAGTGCGCGATGTCCCAGCGGTGGATCAACAGGTCGAAGTTCAACAGCTTGTCGACCACCACCTCCCATGCCATGGGCTCACCCAGACCGTCGAACGGTTCGGCCGCCAGCTCCGGGTCGGTGAGCTGCGCGTAGATCTGCTCACTTACGTTGAGCCAGGCACCGACCGGATCACTTCCCTCAGCGGGGCCTGGGCCGAGCTCTCGCCCCACGAAACCCGCCACCAGTTCCTGGGTCTCGACCAGGTGGCGTAGAACGTCGAGTGCCGACCAATCCGTACACGGCGACGGGTCGCTCCAGCGGTGAGGGTCGACCTCGGCGATGGTGTCGGCCAGCAGGTCGGACAACCGGTGGTAGCGCTCGGCGATGGTCTCGGTCATGAGCCCGAATCTTCGCGCCGAACCGTTGGCCTTGCCGGGATGGTCACTACCGAACGGCGCGCACGCAGTCACGGGCGACCTGCACCAGCGACCCGCTACGAGCGTCTCCAGTGAGCCCCAGCTTCATCTGGTTCATGACGTAGCCGAGGGCCCAGCCTTCTTCGGGGTTGGCCACCCCGAGCGAGCCGCCGGCTCCGTCATGGCCGAAGCTGCATTGACCTCCGCTGGAGGGAGGAGTCATGTAGCCGAGCCCGAAAGCCATCGGCAGGCCGATCACGAAGTCGGGTCCGCTGACCTGTACCGCGGTGGCCCGGGCCACTGTTTCGGGGCGCAACAGTCTCACCCCGTCGACCTCACCGATGAGGGCGGCGTAGAGGCGGGCCAGAGACCGAGCGGTACCGATGCCGTTGGATGACGGCATCTCGGCGGCAAGCAACCGGGGGTCGTTCCACATGTCGTCATAGCCGAACAGACCTGACGGACCCCGCAGCACCTGACCCAACAAGGTTTCGGGGCCGAGGAATGCGTCCATGGCAGCGGCAGTCTCGGGGTCGATCACCGGCGGGTACAGATGGGCGAGGCGTGGCAGCTCGGCTCGGGGCAGGCCGATGAACAGGTCGAGGCCGAGCGGACCGGCGATCTCGTCGGCCAGATAGCGGCCGAGGCTGCGACCGGTGACCCGACGGACCACCTCGCCCAGGATCCAGCCGAAGGAACGGGCGTGATAGCCGTGGGCACTACCGGGCGGGAACACCGGCGCCTGGGCGGCGATGGCGGCCACCACTCCGTCCCAACCGTAGATGTCATCCATGGTCACGTCGCCGGTGACCGCCGACAGGCCAGCCTGATGGGTCAGCGCCCATCTCAGCGGGATGTCCGCTTTGCCGGCCTCAGCGAACTCGGGCCACCAGTGAGCAATCGGCGTGTCGAGGTCGAGCAGACCCTTCTCGATCAACTGGTGCACGACGGTGGCGGTCACGCCCTTGGTGGACGAGAACATCAAGGCGATGGTGTCGCGCTCCCAGGCGATGTTGCGGTCACGGTCCGACAGCCCGCCCCAGATGTCGACCACTGGAACACCCCGGTGATACAGGCAGACCGCGGCCCCGATCTCGTCGTTGTCGGTGAAGTTGGCAGCGAACGCCTCGGCCACCGGTTCGAACCCGGGGGCCACGTCGCCGTGCAC
The DNA here is from genome assembly GCA_963169755.1 of Actinomycetota bacterium. GTDB lineage: Bacteria > Actinomycetota > Acidimicrobiia > Acidimicrobiales > Iamiaceae > Aquihabitans. Next base: position 2,237 of record CAUJFC010000264.1, read on the forward strand.
GGACACCGCTGGTCGCGACGGTGTGCTCATCCGATGACCGGGAACCGGCGGGCGGCCGCCAGCTCGTCGAGCTTGGCCTGCATGGCGGTGGTCACCTCTTCGTAGCAGGCGGCCAGCACCTCGGGGTCCTCGGCGGCATCGGGGCCGTGGCGGTCGGTCCAATCGAAGGGGTCGAGCACCTCGACGGTGATCTTCGACGGCAACGGGAAGGTGGGGATCCCACCGGGGACCACCCCGAACGGAGGCCCCATGATCAGCGGCAGGACCTTCACCCGAAACATCCGGTCCAGACCGAGACGACGGGCCAGGCCTTCCCCCCGGGTGAGGACCACCAGGGTCTCCTGACCGCCGATCGACACCACTGGGGCCACCGGCACCTGTTGGCGGAGAGCCAGGCGAACCCAGCCCATGCGACCATCGAAGTCGATGGTGTTGCGCTCTCCCCACGGGCGGTAGACGTCGTGGTCGCCTCCGGGGTACACGATCACGATGCCTCCCTGGGCGAGGATCGCCTCTGACGCCTCGGCTTCGGCCACCAGTCCACCACCCCGAGCGAGAGTGGAACCGACGCCGGGAATTCCCATGAACAGCGAATGGACCAGGGCGTAGACCGGTTCTTCCTCGCCTCGCTCTCGCCACCAGGCGGTGAGCAGTACCGGCAGGTCGGGCGACATCTGCCCGCCCGAGTGGTTGCCCACCACCAGGAACGGCCCGCGGTCGGGCAGTCGGTCCAGGCCATTGACGTCGGGCCGGAACCAGGAGGCGTAGGTTTCGAGCAACGGACGAACGCTGCGCAGAAATGACGGATCTCGCAGGGCGCCGACTTCGCTCACCGGGCCGCTCCGGCGACGGTGGCCTCCCAGTCCTCTCCGGCACCGTCGGGAGTGACCATTCCGCTGACCTCCAGGCAGTGACGCAGGAACGACGTGACCTGCCGGGACCAGAGGTATCCCACATGGTTGCCCGGGTACCACAGGATCTCGGGCTGGTCCCAGTGCTTCCACAGGGCGTGTGGCTGCGGAGTGGGGACCATGCGGTCACCGAGACCGGCGTAGATGAACCGCCGACCGGACGGGACACGGGCGGGGAACTCCAGGGGTGAAACCACGCGGTGCACGGCCTCGGCATTGCCGTCGAGAATCTCATGCTCGACCGCCCGCAGACGCACATGGTGGGGGCTCTGGTGGGTGAACAACTGAGGGAAGTCGACCACCGGGATGCCGGCAACCACAGCGTCGATGCCATCAACCAGACCGGTGAGCAGGCTGGCGATGTATCCGCCGAGCGACACGCCGTAGAGGGCCACTGCCGTGGGTTCTTGAGTGGTGAGCCACGACAGCACCCGGCGCACGTCCCACACCGCCTGGGTCAAACCGTGGACGGTGTTGACCAGATCGAACGACAGGAACGCCTCACCACTGATTCGGGTGATCTTGCGGGGACCGTGAAGGGGCAGCACCGGCAGGACCACGTTGAGGCCGAGCTCCTGATGGAGATAGCGGGCATGCATCCCGATGAAGTCCATGAACGGATAGCCGGTGGCGAATCCGTGGATCGCCACCACCCATGGCCGAGGTTCGCCCGGGTGACGCAGAACGGTGGCCGACGCGGTGCGATTCTGGTGATACGAGTTCCAGCGATCGGCCCCAGGTTCTTCGGGACGGGGCGAGAATTCGCTCTGGAACAGCAGGCGTTCGTAGGACTGGCCGAGCGCCCAACCCCGGGTGATGACCGGATCACTGAGAGGTGGGGGTTGGCGATGGTACGAAGCGGGGTCGTCCAACCATCCCTCGGTCTCGAACAGCAGTCGGGCGTAGGCCAGTTCTGCCCCGACTCGTTCGTAGTCAGCCCGATTGGGGAATCGATTGGGGCCCATGACCAGGGCCAGGATGGTCTCGTCCATGGCGACCTGAGCGGCCAGGGCCGGAGTTATGGAGGGCACCGGTGTGTCCGGTCCGCCACCGATCACCCGGCGCACCGCGGTGGACCCGATGAAGTTGGCGGTTCGGGGCACCGCCAACATGGCCCGGGCGGGAGCCCGTCGGGCCAGCATCTTCTCGAGATGGCGACTGGTGTTCTGGACGGTGCCGATCACCGCTCTGGGCGGCGCCAGGGCAATGTCCAGCGCCGAACGGCACTGGGTGCTGTTGGACCTGCTCTCATCTGAGAGCGTGGAATCCCCGGCTGAGGATCTGGCGTCGGAACCCACGGCCGACCTCCCCTTCTGGCGACCGGAATCGGTCGGTCCTGCTGACTCGCGGAGCGTAACCCTCGGTCGGCAACCGGGACCACGGAGACTTGTCACACCATGTTGACTTTCGTGGTTTCCTAGGATCAGCCGCCCGGGCCGGCAGGGGAAGGTGACGACTTGGAAGAGATGACCGGCCTCGATGCCCGGTTCTTGTACTCGGAAACCCCGGCCGCCCACATGCACACCATGAAGGTGGTGGTGCTGGATCTGGCGGGCCGGCCGGAACCACTCACCCCCGAGAACTTCACCGAGGCGTTGCGGGGGCGTCTGGACCGCCTGCCTCTGCTGCGCTACCGGGCGGTTCCGGTGCCCTGGAGCTTGGGACACCCGATGTGGATCGAGGACCCGGATCTGGACCTGGCCCGACATCTCCAGTGGCGTCACCTGCCCGTTCCCGGCTCACATCGAGAACTGGCAGCGGTGGTGGCCGAGAGTGCGGCACAACCCCTGCCCCGGGACCGTCCGCTGTGGGACCTTACGGTGGTGGAGGGCCTGGAGGGCGGTCGGGTGGCCTTCGTCATGAAGCTGCACCACGCCTTGGCCGACGGTGGCGCGGCGGTGGCACTGATCGAGAACGTGTTCGCCCCTGACGACACCGAGGCCCTGGTGGAGCGACCCCGGGGAGATGCGCCACCAACCCGGGGTGAACTGATGCGATTCTCGATGGGGCAGTACGGACGACGGCTTCTCAACGTGCCTCGCCTGATCCGCGACAGCATCCGGGGTCTGCGGGCCGCGGTGCGTACCCGTCGTCAGGCCGGGGTGAGGCTGCCGATGGCATTCTCGGCCCCGCGTACCTCGCTGAACCGGGCGCTGGAGCCTGATCGCACGTTCGCCATGGTCGACTTGGACATGGCCGACCTGATGACGGTGAAACGGGATCGTCAGGTGTCACTCAACGACGTGTTCCTGGCCGTCTGCGGAGGCGGTCTGCGGCGCTATCTGGAGACCTGCAACGACCTGCCGACGCGAGACCTGGTGGCGGGCGTGCCGGTGGCCACCCGGGGTGCCGAACGGCACTACCGCGGTAACCACGTCGACAACCTGATGTTGCCCCTGGGCACCAACCTGGACGACCCGCTGGAACGGCTGGCCAGAATCCACGAGGCGTCGACCTCGGCCCGCCGGGTACGCGAGGCGCTGGGATTCGACCTGTTCGAGTACCGGGCCGATCTGACCCCTCCCCGCATCTACCGGTTGGCCATCCGCCTGTGGGCCCGCAGCCGGCTGGCGAACCATCTGCGGCCACCCATCAACCTGGTGGCATCGAACGTGCGCGGCCCCAAGCCGATGCCCGAACTCGAAGGGGGCTTGCTGACCTCGGTCTATTCGGTGGGGCCGATCCTGGAAGGCATCGGGTTGAACGTGACGGCCTGGAGTCACCGCGACACCCTCCACCTCTCGGTGCTCGGATCGACCTCGACACTGCCCGATCCGTGGGCCCTGACCGACGCCCTGACCGACGCGGCAGCCGAGCTGATCGCCGCCAACGCGACCGCCTCGTCGACCAAAGAGCGCTGACCGTCGGCCCCCGAAACGCGGGCACCAGCTCAGTCGAACGGGTCGCCGACAACCTCGGGTCGCGTGGCGTTGGCCACCAGCACGAAGCGGTGCAGCCGACCGGCCCGGTGCACCGGGTCGAACCAGCGCACCCGGTAGCGGTGGACACCTTCTCCCGCTCGCGAGTCGCGGTCGGCTCCGAGGTGGGTGACGGCGAGGGCCCAGCCTTGGTCATCGACCCGGCGCCCGTGGTCCAGGGCTGGGGCCCAGGTCGATCCTCCGTCGTCGCTGGCCTCGACACGCACCAGCGGCTGGTGCCACAGGAGGTCTCCGGGGGCGGCGTCGAGCCAGACCTGCTCCCAGTAGCCGTCGATGGTGGCGGTGGGGTCAGTGAAGGTGGCGGGCCGGTCGAAACACCGTGGGGCGCTGGGCGGGTTGGGGCTGGGGGTGGCCAGGAATCGATGAACACCTACGTTCCATCGACGCTCGGGCACCACGTCGCTGAACACGCCGGAACCCACGGTGTCGGCGGCCAGTCGACCGGCCTGCACGGCCACGAAGGCCTGGGTGTTGGGGCCGTAGAGGGTGTGGCCCCCTTCGTAGTACTGGCGCTCGTACTCCTCGGCGGTGGCGACGTATCCCCAGTAGTCGTTGACCACCGACGACACCACCACCGTGATGCCGTTCTCGTCGCCGCCCAGGTCGGCACCAGCGGACCCGGCCGAGTGGTTGCCGAGCGCCCGCGACACCCGCTCGGCCACCCGGCGACCGGACTCGACGGTGGTCTCGAACGGCAGGCCGACCAGGACCCGATCTCCGATCCGTACCACGTGCAGCGGCATCACCCGGGGGAACCCGGCCAGAGGCAGGACCAGCGGTTGGAGCCAACGCGACCCGATCACCCATTTCTGGGCCTGGGCGTTGTCGGTCCCCCACCGCTTGGGGTGGCCGGGGCTGAAGGGCGCGATCCGGTGGATGACCGGGGTGACGTTCTCGGTGGCTCCGGCCACCAACGCGGCCCCCACTGCTGGGCGTTCAGGCAAGGTCACACCCTCGATGGTGCGAGCTTGGGCCAGGTCGACTTCTCGCAGGCCGACGTCGAGGGTCAAGTCGTCTCGCAGCTGTGGCCCCAGCGCCTGATACAGCTCGTGAGCGTCGGCCCCCACCCCGGTACCGATCCGGCGGGCCTCGCGGTGACCGGCCAGCCCGGGCCTCAGGGCGGGGGCCACGTCGGCATGCGTGCCTTCCATGGCTCCCACCACCGGACGCCGACCACAGTCGGCTTCGATCCGGTCACCGAGCTCGCCCTTCAGGTAGGCCCACAGATCGGCGTTGTACTCGCGGGCGTGCACCGAGATTCCGGTGCCGTGGATCGAGAACACCACCGCCGCCGACAGTGGCTCGGTGGTCGTCCCTCCGTCGCCGTCGACCACGCGGTCCACCCGCAGCAGGTGCAGCTGGGGGTTGACGGCCACCCACTTGCGCTGGGGGTCCAGCCGCTTGTCGGTGACGGTGCGGTTGTTGGTGTGAGGGTCATGGGAACGGTTGCGGGTGAGCCCCCAGACCTCGGTGGTACCCATGGCGGCCACCGCCGGCCCCCGCGTGCTTACGGCCTCGATGATCCCCGCCGAGATCTGATCGACCAGGAACCGGGTCCAGTCAGGATCGAAGCCCGCCTTGTTGGAGGCGTGCTTGTTGTAGAAGTCCGAGCCCAGGAACTGGCCGGGTCCGGCATGGGTGTGGGTGGCACCCATCCAGATCCCGGCGAGGGGAACGTCGGTCTGGTCGGCTACCGCTCGTGCCACCAGGTGCTGCACCACTGGAGACCCACCCAGCAGGTCGGTCTGTACCAACGCCAGCGAGGCCCGCCCGACTCGCAGGTGGGTGATGGCGGCCCGGAGCCGGGTATGGAACCCGACTCCGGTGTGGGCGTTGGCCGAGTAACCGGCCTTGGGGAGGCCCGGCGGCGGGGTGATGTCGACCAGGGCGGCACCGGCCAGCAGCCCGGTCACCTCGGGTAGATCGCGCGCCGGCGGCGGCGGGACCGAGAACCGCATCCTGGGCGCCCCCCACCGCCGGGTGGAGGTGTCGACATCGAGAGGTGAGTTGGTCACGGGCGCTCCCCTGGTGGTCCGGCTCAGCGACTCTAGAAGTCCACTCGGCCGGCAGACCCGGTTCGGGTCGTCACGACCCCAGGTACGAAGCGGTGAGACGGTCCACGTCCAGCTCGGACCGAGGGCCGTCCCAGGTGACCCGGCCGAGTTCCATGAGCACCACCCGGTCGGCCAGTTCCAGACCGGCGGCCGCCTGCTCCTCGACCAGCACCACTGCCGTGCCCAGCTCACGCAACTCGCCCAGGGCCTCGACCACCGTTCGGGTGGCCATGGGAGCCAGGCCGAGGGTGGGTTCGTCGGCCACGAACACCGGGGGCGGGTCGGCCAGAGCCACCGCGAGAGCCAGCTGCTGCTGCTCGCCCCCCGACAACAGCCCGGCTAGCTGATCGGCGCGCTCATCGAGGATCGGGAATCGGTCCTTGGCGGCCCGGCGGGCCTCGGGGGTGCGCAGGCGGACGGCCAGGTTGTCTTCCACGGTGAGCCCCGGAAAGATGCCCCGAGCTTCGGGCGCCAACAACAGTCCGTGGCGGGCCCGCTGATGGGTGGGCTGGTGGGTCAGGTCATGGCCGCCCATCAACACCTCCCCAGCGGTGGCGGGTACCAGGCCCGCAGCGACCGCACACAAGGTGGACTTGCCGGCACCGTTGGCCCCCAGCACCGCCAACACCTGGCCGGGAGCGACCGCCATCGACACCCCGTGCAGTACCTGTACCTCGCCGTAGCCGGCGTCGATCAACCGCAGGTCCAGTGCAGCGGGAACTGGGGTCTCTGCGGTCTCCGTTGTCGCGCTCGGTGCCGCCGGAGCAGTCGAGGCAACCGCGACCGAGTCCTCGTCTCCTACGTCCTCGGACACGATGGCAGTGGACTCGGGACGTGACACGGCTCCGGCGCGTCGGTCACGCAGGGCTCGAAGCGAGTGACCGACCTCGGCCAGCACCCCGTCTGGTTGGCGAGCCAGCCCGAGCGCCCCCAGACCGAACAGGAAAGCCGAGAACTCGGCCGAGGCAATGACCTCCCGCCAGGCGTGGGGCAGTGAACTCCACGGCGCCCCCCAGCTACCGCCGATCCCGCCCAGGATCGGGGGCAGAGCGGCGTAAACCAGCCCGGCCACCACCGCTCCACCGGGACGGCGCACCCCGAAGGTGACCGCCACCGCCAGCCACACGATGCCCAGCAGGGGTGGAGCGCTGACGTTGGTCATGGGGCTGTTGACCAAGGCGAACAGGGCACCACCGAAGCCGGCCAAGGCGGCCGACACCGCGAACACGGTGAGCCTGGTGCGGATCGGATCGATTCCGGAGGTGGCGGCGGCCGCCGGTGAAGAACGCAGGGCCAGTACCGCCCGACCGGTGGCTGAGCGCTGAAGATTGCCGGCCAACCCGACGACTGCGACCACCAGCACCAACAACACCAGCATCAGGGTGGTGGCGTCGGCCAGGTCGACCGGACCGTAGGCGGGACGGGGAACCGACCACCCCCGCGACCCGTTGCGGACCCCTTCGAGCTGAAACACCAGGCGGTCTCCCACGAAGGCCAGGGCCAGAGTGGCCAGGGCCAGGGTGAGTCCACCGAGACGCAGCGACGGCAGGGCCACCAGCAACCCAACCGCGGTGGTCACCAGCACCGCCACGATGGTGGCGGCCCAGAAGGTGAGCCGACCGTTGTTCATGATGATCGGAGCGGTGGTCGGCCACTGATGGTTGACGAGCCACCCGGCGGTGAACCCGCCGACGGTCACGAAGGTGGCCTGTGCCAGGTTGATCATTCCGCCGTAGCCGGTGACCACCACGAACGACACGAACACCAGACCCAACACCAGACCTCGGTTGATTACTCCGGTCCAGTAGGCGTCGGCCACGAACGACCCGTAGACCACCAGGATCGCCCCAGCCGCCACCCATGGCAGACGCTTCCGCCACGGCCCCAGGTCCGACCGGGGGTCGACGGCCGGGGCCTCTTCGGCGACCGACCCGGCCTGGCGCCCCTTGGACGGCACGAAGAACATCAGCACGAACAGCAACATGAACGGCACCGATGCCCGGAACCCCGAGATGTCGGCCAGCACCGTCGGGGCGTAGCCGTACACCAGGTTCTGCACCACGCCCAGGGCGATACCGGCAGCGAAAGCCAGCGGAACCGAGCGAAGCCGGGCGGCCACCGCGGCGGTGAACGATGTGAACACGATCATGTGGAACGTGAGCGAACTGAGGTCGAACATGGGGGCGATCAGCACCCCGGCCAGTCCGGCCAACCCCGAGCTGAGCGACCACACGATGCGTGACGACCGGTCGGTGTCGATTCCCCGCAGGCGCGCCAGGATCGGACGATCGACGCCGGCCCTGGTTTCGAGCCCCAACCGGGTCCGGCGTATCAGATACCACAAGCCGGTGGCCGAGAGCGCGGCGGCCACCACCACCGCCAACTGGTCCGAAGTGACGGCCACACCGGTGGTGAGGCTGAAGCTGCGCGGTGGCACCGGTCCGAGCCCGGGAGGAGACGTGCCAGCCTGACCGGCAGCGGTGGGTAGCCGGGCGTCGAACACAGCGTTGATGATGTCGATCACCAGCAGGCTGGCGGCCGGCAGCGCGATGAGGACTCCGATACCACCCACCAACCGGGCCGCTTCAGGGGCCGACGCCAGCCGGCGGAAGAGAGCCACGTCGAGCAACCACCCGATCAGTGGAGCCACCACGCAGATGGCGATGACACCGGCCACCGCGATGGGCAACCCCAGCCCACCAGCCTCAGGGGGTTGGTTGAGGACGTGGAAGGCCAGGGCGGCGGCGAAAGCCACCGCCCCGTGGCCCAGGTTGAAGACCCCTGATGCCTGGTAGGTGAGCACCAGACCCGAGGCCATGATGGCGTAGAGGCCACCAGCGACCGCGCCGGCGACCACGAGACTGAGGAGTTCGGTCAAGACGGGGGCATCACTCCACGGTGATGGTTTCGCCACAGGTCAGCGGCACCACCGGAATGAACTCCTTGCCCTTGACCTCGACCATGGCGGCACAGGGCACCGGTTCGTCGTGCTTGGCGGGCCAGGTCGAGCGGCCGACCACGTCGGGGACCTCGTAGGTGAAGTCACCGCCGTTGAGGGTGGCCAGGAAGGTCTCGACAGTGAGGTCCTCACCGGTGGCCTCGAGGGCCTTGATGAACATGTCGGCGACCCAGTAGCCAGCGGCTACCGCCAGGTTGAGCTGCTGGTCGGCCTTGACGGCCTTGACGGCAGCCAACATGTCGGCGTTGGCGGGAATCTCGGGATCCATGGAGAACTGGGTGTTCACGAACACGCCGTCGTAGCCGGGCGCCCCCAGTAGTAGCGGGCTGTAGGACGGGGTGATGATGGTTCCGTCGAACCCGGCGTTCTGAAGGGCAGCCGACAACGAGGTACCCGACAGAGTGGCGATCAGATAGACGATGTCGGGCTTGGCGTCGAGGATCTTGGTGACGAACGGGCTGGGGTCTCCCATGACGTCGGGCGGGGCCGGCAGCGAGTTGTCCTCGAGCACCACGTCGAATCCACGGTCGGCCACTGACGCCGACAGCAAGGCCAGGCCACCTCGGCCAGCGTCGTTGTCTTCTCCGATGAAGGCGATCTTCTTGTCGGAGGTACCGAACTGCTTCTCGAGCACCGTGCCCAAGGCGTTGGAGCCGACCTCGAGGTTGGGGTTGGTAACACAGCCAGTGAACCCGAAGGCCACGGTGTTGCCGCAGAAGGCAGGAGTGGTGCCCCATCCGAAGGTGGGGATGTTGTTGTTGACGATGTAATCGCCACCGCCGAACTGGCCCGACAACACCGGGAGCAGGGCGAATACCTCTTCCTGCTCTACCAGGCGTTGGGTGATCTCGGCACCCTTGGTGGCCTCGTTGTTGTCGTTCTCGGCGGTAACGACCTCGATGGTGCGACCATGGACGCCACCGGCGTCGTTGGCTTCTTTGATGCGGGCCTCTACCCCCACCCGGGCGTCGCCGTAGTAGGTGTCGTAGACCACGCCTCCGACCTTGATGGTGGTGTCGGTGACACCTCTGGTGGTTCGGGTGGCCGGTTCGGAGCTCTGACTGCCACCGGTACCGGTGGTGGAGGATGCGGCGCCGTCGTCCTTGGTGGACTCCGAACAGGCCGAGACCACCAGTGAAGCGGCGACGACCAAGGCCAGAGCCGAGCGACGGCGGGATCGCGGCGGAGCGATGGTGGCGGTGTTCACGGGATACCTCCGGTCAGGGATTGGATTCGGATCGGTTGAGCGGGTGGGGTCGGCGGTCGTGGATCTCATCCGGGGACCGCCGTTCCCAGGTAGGCATCTCGGACCGCTGGGTTGTCACGGACGGCCTCGGGTGAACCCTCAGCCAGGACCTGGCCAAGATGCAGCACCACCACCCGGTCGCAGCGCCGCAACACGAACCCGACGTCGTGTTCGACTAGGAGAACTGCTGTTCCATGGCGGTCGCGAACCTCGGCCACCACGTCTGCGAAGCGGGCCGCCTCGCCGTGGTCGAGTCCCGACGCCGGCTCGTCCAGCAGTAGCAACGACGGTTGGTCCATGAGGGCTCGGGCGAGCTCGACCAGACGGGCGGTACCGATGGGCAGGGCCGCTGCCTGGCGGTGACGGAGCTCCGCGATGCCGCATTCTTCGAGCACCTCGGCGGCCCGCTCTCTCAGTTGGACTTCTCGGCGTCGTCTGGTCGGTGAGCCGACCAGGTCGGCCAGCACTCCACCTCCACCGCGACGCCACTCGTGAGCTACCAGCAGGTTCTCCTCGACGGTGAGCCAACCGAACACCTGCACCCGCTGAAACGTTCGGCGCAGACCGGCGCGGGCCCGTCTATGGGGTGACCAACCGGTGACCGTCCGCCCGGCGATCTCGACCTGTCCCGAGTCGGGTATCCGCAGACCGGAGATGACGTCGAACAGAGTGGTCTTGCCGGCCCCGTTGGCCCCGATCAGGCCGCAGATCTCGCCAGGCGAGACCCGGAGCGACACCCGGTCCAAGGCGGCGATACCGCCGAAACGCACTCCGATGTCGACGAGTCGCAACGCCGGTGGCGGCGCGTCGGCAGTCGGCGAAGGCACGTGACGGTCTCCCGGGCTGGCCGGTCCCCCCTTTGAATGGACCGGGCCTGAAGACCAGAAACTACCCGACGCTGGCCCCTTACGGGCGCCGACACGCCTCTATCGGTACCCGAGCGAACGAGAACCGGTTCTCATCTGACCGGTAGAGTCGCCAGGCCCGCGGCGGCTTCGCCGCCCCGTTCTTTCCCCCTCACCCCGGTGAGGTTTCCCCTGGGTTCTGCCGGTCGCGTCGACAAACGCAGCGCAAACGGCACCGGCGCGGCCGCGGGGATCGGGCGGGCCCCCGC
>CAUJFC010000265.1 GCA_963169755.1 Actinomycetota bacterium
CTGTGCGGCTGCCCGGGCGGCCTTCGATACCTGGAGCCGCACCTCCATGGCAGAGCGCTGCGCCACCCTGGCCCGCATCGCCGATGTGCTCGACGCCCACCGCGACGAACTGGTTCCTCTGGTGCAGGCCGAGACCGGTGCCACCATGCGGGTGACCAAGACCATGCAGGTACCTCAGGCGGCGGCCCGGTTCCGGCGCTACGCCCAGGTCGAGTCCAACCTGGTGCCGATTCCTCCGGCGGTCATGCCCACCACGGCGTTGGCCCCGGGCGGGATCGTGGGCGCGGTCGAGCACCGGGCCCCGGTGGGGGTGGTGGCGGCCATCGCTGCCTACAACTTCCCGGTCACCAACATGGCGGGCAAGATCGCCCCGGCTCTGGCCATGGGCAACACCGTGGTGGTCAAACCCCCCACCCAGGACCCCCTGGGCGTGATCCGCATGGTCGAGCTGTTCGAAGAGGCCGGACTGCCGCCGGGGGTGGTCAACACCGTGTCGGCCAACACCGTCGAGGCGGCCGAGGCCATCACCGCATCGCCCGATGTCGACATGATCTCCTTCACCGGGTCCACCGCGGTGGGCTGTCGGATCGCCGAGGTGGGCGGTCGGCAGATGAAGCGCCTGCTGCTGGAGTTGGGTGGCAAGGGTGCGGCCATCGTGTTCGATGACGCCAACCTGAAGGACGTCATCTCGAACGTCTCGAGCACCTGGACCTTCCACTCGGGTCAGATCTGCACCTCACCCACCCGGGTGGTGGTCCAGCGGGGCGTGTACGACGAGTTGGTGGGCAAGCTGAGCGGCATGGCCCCCCACCTCAAGGTGGGTGATCCCCTCGAGCGCGACACCGTGGTGGGCCCGGTCATCTCTGGTGCCCACCGCGAGCGGGTCGAGGCCCTGGTGGCCACCGCCACCGCTGAGGGAGCCACCTTGGCGGTGGGCGGCTCTCGGCCTGACATCGACACCGGCTTCTACGTGGCGCCCACCCTGCTGGTCGACGCCACCAACCAGATGACGGTGGCACGCGAGGAAGCCTTTGCTCCGGTCATCACCGTGATCCCCTTCGACACCGAAGACGAGGCCATCGCCATCGCCAACGACAGCGACTACGGCCTCTACAACTACGTGTTCACCGCCGACAGCGGTCGAGGCATGGAGGTGGCCAAGCTGCTGCGTTCGGGCAACGTGGGTATCAACACCCTCCAGCGCAACCACGAGGCGGCCTTCGGCGGGTTCAAGTACAGCGGGGTGGGCCGTGACGGCGGGTCCTGGGGCCTGCACGCTTACAGCGAGATGCAGTCGATCATGTGGAAGGGATGAGGATCACACCATGAAGGCCATCGTCTGGACCGGAGAGCTCGAGGTTCGCAGCGACGTCGAGGTCCGAGACCTGCGTCCCAACGAGGTGCGGGTACGCGTTCACGCCACCGGCCTGTGCCACAGCGACGTTTCGGTGGTGAACGGCACCATCCCCTTCCCCAAGCCGGCCGTGCTCGGCCACGAGGGAGCCGGCGTGGTCGAGGAGGTGGGGGCCGCGGTCCGCAAGGTCAAGGTCGGTGACCACGTGGTACTCACCACCCTGGGCAACTGCGGTCAGTGCGATGCCTGCGACCGGGGTCAGCCCACCCACTGCCGTGACACCGCCGGCAAGCTGAGCGCCCCGTTCACCGTCGCGGGGGAGAAGGCCTTCCAGTTCGCCAATGCCGGGGTGTTCGCCGAGACCACCGTGGTCAAAGAGACCCAGGCGGTGGTGATCGATCCCGAGGTGCCGTTGGCATCGGCCAGTCTCATCGGTTGTGCGGTACTCACCGGAACCGGTGCGGTGCTGAACCGGGCTCGGCCCCGGCCCGGTCAGTCGGCACTGGTCATCGGCATTGGCGGAATCGGGCTGAACGTGTTGCAGGGCCTGGCCATCGCCAACTGCGGTCCCATCATTGCGGTGGACGCCAACCCCGCCAAGGAGGCAGCGGCCCGCCAGTTCGGAGCCACCCACTTCATTGCCGCCGGCCCCGATGTCGACACTGCGGCGGCGGTCAAAGAGATCTGCCCCAACGGAGTGGACTTCGCCTTCGAGTGCGTGGGTCACCCCGCCCTGATCCGCCAGAGCATCGAGCTGTTGGACTGGGGTGGTTCCTGCGTTCTGCTGGGTGTGCCCAAGCTGGGCAGCGAGGCCAGCTTCGTGGTCAACACCCTCTACAACGACAAGTCGATCCTGGGCTGTCGGTACGGCGCCGCCCGTCCCCACCACGACATCCCGCTGTTCGTGGACCTGTACAAGGCTGGCAAGCTCAAGCTCGACGAGCTGGTGTCGGCCACCTACGAGCCCGAGCAGATCACCGACGCCCTCGAGGCCATGCACGGTGGCGCCCTGAACCGGGCCGTCATCAACTGGATCTGACCTGACCTGACTGCTGTCAGAAGGTGGGTGACCAAGTAGACTTGGTCACTGTGGCCATCACCATGAACATCGCCGAGGCCAAGGCCCGCCTGTCGGAGCTGCTGGAGGCCGCCGCCGCCGGTGACGAGGTGGTCATCGCCCGGTCCGGCAAACCGGTGGCCCGGTTGGTCCCCATTTCTGCTCCGCCTCCACGGCGGCTCGGGTTCATGCCTGCGACCATCGACGACGCTCTGTTCGATCAGCTCACCGACGCTGAGATGGCCGACTGGGAATGACGGTGCTCCTGCTGGACACTCACGCCTTCGTGTGGGCCATAGCGGACCCTGACCGGCTGGGAACACTGGCCCGGGAGCATCTGGAGGACCCCACTGTCCCGGTCCTGGTGTCGGCCGCCACTGCATGGGAGTTGGCCACCAAGGTTCGGCTAGGCCGGTTCCCGGAGGCCGAACCAGTGGTGGCACAGTTCCAAGACCTGGTGACGACGCTCGGCGCTCGGGAACTGACGGTTACCACGAGTCACGCCCTGCGAGCGGGTGGCCTGCGCTGGGGTCACCGTGACCCGTTCGACCGCATGCTGGCGGCTCAGGCGTTACTGGAGCACACCACCCTGGTGACGCGTGATCGGGCGTTCTCCGAGGTCGTCGGGCTGGACATTCTGTGGTGATCTGCTGATGTCTCTCCGGTCAATCGGCTGAGGCGTGCGCGGCTTCGCCGGTCTGGACCCGCCAGAGGGCGGCGTAGAGACCGCCGGCGGCCACCAGTTCGTCGTGGGTGCCGGCTTCCACCACCCGACCCGCCTCCAGCACGTGAATGCGGTGGGCGTGGCGGACCGTAGACAGCCGGTGGGCGATCACCACGGTGGTGCGTCCGGCCGCCACCTTGGCCAGCGACCGTTGGATGGCGGCTTCGGTCTCGTTGTCCACCGCCGAGGTGGCCTCGTCGAGGATCAACACCGCCGGGTCGCGCAGGATGGCTCGGGCGATGGTGAGCCGCTGGCGCTGTCCGCCCGAGAGCTTCTGGCCCCGTTCGCCCACCAGGGTGTCGTAGCCATCGGGGAGGGCCTCGATGAAGCTGGCGGCCTCGGCCAACTCGGCGGCCCGGCGGATCTCGGCGTCGGTGGCGTCGGGGCGCCCGTAGGCCAGGTTCTCGCGAACGGTGCCGTGGAACAGGAACACGTCCTGGGCCACCAGGCCGGTCGCGCCCCGCAGCGAAGCGAACGAGAGCTGATCGATCTGCACTCCGTCGAGCGTGATACGGCCATCGGTGGGTTCGTAGAGACGCAGCAGCAGCTTGAGGACGGTGGACTTACCTGACCCGGTGGGCCCCACGATGGCGTGGGTCTCACCGGCGGGAACCGCGATCGACACCCGTTCCAGAACCGGAGGATCGGCCGGGTCAGGGGAGTAGCGGAAGCTGACATCATCGAACGTGATCGCTCCCTGGACCGGACTTGGCAGCGTGGTGGTCCCGGGCAGGATCCGGGGCTGGGCCCGCAGCAGCCCGAAGATCCGCCGGCACGAGGCCATGGCCCGCTGGTACTGATCCAGGGTCTCCCCCAGGGCGGTCAGGGGCCACAGCAGTCGCTGCGTCATGTAGACGAGCATCGAGAACACGCCGACCGCCAGGTCACCGTTGAGCGCGGCCCGTCCGCCCACGATGAGGGTCATGGTGAAGCCGGCCAGCACCGCCATGCGGATCAGCGGGTTGAAGGCCGTGGAGTAGGTGATGGCGTCGCGATTGGCCAGGCGGTAGGCCTCGCTGTCGGCCTCGACCCGGGCGACCTCTCGGTCCTCAGCGTTGAAGGCCTTGATGGTGGCGATGCCGCCGATGCCGTTGGTCAGGGTGTCTCCGATGATCCCGGCGGCCGATCGCACCGCGGCGTAGCGCGGCTCCAGCCGAGCCTGGTACCAGAGAGATCCGGCGATGATCACCGGAATGGGCAGGAAGGCCAGCAGGGCCAGCAGGGGTGAGACGACCAGGAACGTGAGGCCGACGAACACCACGTTGGCGGCGGTGATGATCAACTTGTGGGGCCCGAGGTCCAAGAACCGTTCGAGCTGGTTGACGTCGTCGTTGAGGATGGCCATGAGCCCGCCTGAGGTCCGATCCTCGAAGTAGGCCATCTCCAGGGTCTGGATGTGCCGGTAGGCGTCCATGCGGGCTTCGTGCTCGATGGTCTGGGCCAGGTTCCGCCAGGTGGTGACCGCCAGATACTCGGTGGCCGACTCTGCCAGCCAGATGAGCACGGTCACCGCCACCAGGACACTGAGTTGGGTGAAGCGGTCGTCGGTGCCCAGTATCCGTCCCACGAACGACTGGCCACTGGAGCTGACCACGATGTCGACGGCGGCGCCGATCAACAGCTCGGGCGCCACGTCGCAGACCTTGTTGAGCAGCGACATGGCCACTGCCAGCCGTCGCCGGCCCCGATACGGCCGGCTGTAGGACAGGAGTTCACGCAGAGGCGGCTGGTCAGAGACAGGGATCGTGGCGGGAAGAGCAGAGTTCACCTCGACAGGCATACCTGACTTCGGCTCATCGGGCCGCCATCATTGATGGTGTCATGCCAGTTTGGATGGACCATCAACGAGCCCGGGCTGCCCTCGTTGGGGTACCGCTGGTGGCGTTGGTCGTCGTTCTGGCAGTAGTTGCCGGGGTGGTTTCATCGTGCCAGCGAGGCGTCGCTGATCAGGTGGGAGCCCACCGAGTCGAGGCCCGCGAGGCCGCCGGTCGAGACTCGTCACCCCCGGTGGTGCGACGGGTTCCGGCCCCACCCGCCGATCCGGCGACGCCCATACCTGACCAGCGCTGTCGGGCGGCCCGGCGACTGTTCCTGCGGGCCGGAGCCGACGCTGAGCCTCGTGGGGTCGGGGCCGATGATTCCACCGCCTACCTGCTGGATCTGGTCCGCCCAATGGCCGACGATGCCACCCGGGCCGACCTCGATGCGTTCGCGACCCTGGCTCAACGGGTGGCGGCCACACCCGGGCCTCTCCGACCAGCCGAGAAGCAGGCCGCCGTGGAGTTGCGTGACCGGTTACTGATCTGGACCGTCACCCATTGTCCGCCACCCCAGCGCCCGGTCTGGGGCTGCTCGTCGCCGGTGGTGCTGGGAACGGTCAGCCCGTTCTCGGGCTCGGCGGTGCTGGCCACCGGCCAGCTCGCCCCCGACGAGGCGGTAATCGACCGACTGGGTGAGCCTGAGGGCCGCCGGATCGAGCTGTACCGGAGTCAGAACCGGGTGGTGTTCGGCTGGATCGATGGGTTCGGTCTGGTGCGTCGGCGGGTCGAGGTGCAGCGGGTGTTCGACCATTGGTTCCTGGTCGACGCCCGTCGTTGCGACGATGCCTCCAAGCCCGAGGATCTGCCCGACGGTGAGGAGGTGGTTCTGCCCGAGGAGTTGCCCGACATCGAGGACGGACCGGAATACGCGCCAACGACCACGACCACTGAGCCGGTGGGGCCCACTTCGAGCACGACCAGCACGATCCCTTGGGGTTCGGTGACCACGGTTCCGTCAGCGACAACCCCGTCCAGTTCGGCCCCAGCCCGGGGCTGACAGGTCGGGGCCGATTTGGCTCCGCCGGAAGGGGCGATCGGTCCCACCTGTGAGGGCTGTAGGCAGTACCACTACAATCTGACGACCAGTCAGAAACCGGCCACGGGCTGAGCCCGGGCGGAAAGTGGAGGCAACCACCCATGGGCATGCTCGACGGCAAGGTAGCGATCGTCACCGGCGCAGGACACGGCATCGGCCGCGGCCACGCCTTGGAGCTGGCCCGTCACGGTGCCAAGGTTGTGGTCAACGATCTCGGTGTCTCGGTGACCGGTGAGGGTCAGGGCCGAGATGCCGACCTCACCGTGAACATCATCAAGGAACGTGGAGGCGAGGCGGTCGCCAACTACGAGAACGTCGCCGACTTCGAAGGGGCCGGTCGCATGATCGCCCAGGCCGTGGACACCTACGGAAAGCTCGACGTACTGGTGAACAATGCTGGCA
>CAUJFC010000266.1 GCA_963169755.1 Actinomycetota bacterium
GAGGCCGAGCTGTCGGCCGCCTACCTCGGAGCCAATCAATGACCAACCCTCTGTCCTCCGACGCCACCAGCGCCACCGACCGCCTCGAGGTGGGCGTACAGGCACTCACGGTGCCCGAGCCGCTGGCCGAAGCCGAGACCATCCTGCTCAAGGCCGGTGTGGCCATGCCTCTCATCGGGGTGGGCCTGATGCTGGTGGCGTGGTGGTCGGCGTCGGACACCCCCTATGTGGCCGACCAGATCCCCATGCTCATCTCCGGTGGTCTGGTGGGCCTGGGCATGGTGCTGATCGGCACCGGACTGTTCCTGCGCTACTCACTGACCCGGCTGTTCCGGTTCTGGCTGGCTCGGGTGATCGTGGAGCAACAGACCCAGAACGACCGGGTGGTGGCAGCGCTCGACAGCATCGAGACCGCCATCCGCGAGTCACGCTTGAACCGCTGACCCGGGCTGCTCACCTCACCCGGTTGACCGCATTCGCCTCTGACACTGGATCGAACATGTCGCAAGAGCCCCACATCATCGTGGAGCGTGACGGGCACGTACTGACCGTCACCCTCAACCGTCCGCAGGCCAAGAACGCCTTCAGTCCTTCCATGCTGGTGGGGGCGGCCGACGCCTGGAAGCTGCTCGATGAAGACCCCGAGTTGCGGGTGGGGATCCTCACCGGAGCGGGGGGAGACTTCTGCTCGGGGATGGATCTCAAGGCCTTGGCCACCGGGTTCTCCGACGAAGAGGCGGCTCGAATGGCCGAGGACCCCGACCTGCACTGGAAGGCGCTGCTGAGGCACTTCCGGCCCTCCAAGCCCCTCATCGCCGCTGTCGAGGGCTACTGCGTGGCCGGAGGCACCGAGATCCTTCAGGCCACCGAGATCCGGGTGGCCGGTGAGTCCGCCCAGTTGGGGGTGGCCGAGGTGCGTCGGGGGCTGTTCCCCCTGGGGGGCTCCACGGTGCGGCTCCAACGCCAGATCGGGTTCACCATGGCGGCGGATCTGTTGCTGACCGGTCGCCTGATCACCGCCACCGAAGCCAAAGAGATCGGACTGATCGGCCACGTGGTGCCCGACGGTCAAGCACTGGCCAAGGCCCGTGAGATCGCCGATCAGATCGCCGAGAATGGTCCGCTGGCGGTGGCTGCCGTGTTGAAGTCGATGCGGGAGACCGCCGCGATGTCCGAGGCCGACGGGCTGGCCCGCGAGCTGGAGATCGGCGAGCCCATCATCTTCAACACCAACGACGCCAAAGAAGGCCCGCGGGCGTTCAAGGAGAAGCGCAAGCCCAACTTCACCGGTACCTGAGACCGGTGATGGCGGCTCAGTCGCCCGAGACCGCCTGGGTTGCCAGGGCGGTGGCCCACGGGTAGTCGGGTTTCCCGCTGGGCGATCGAACGATCTCCTCACACACCACCAGGTGTCGGGGCACCTTGTAGCCCGCCACTCGTTCGCGGGCGTGGTCGGCCAGGTCGGTGAGGCTCGGTACCCGGTCGTGATCGCGGGGTTGGACCACCGCGCACACCGCGGAACCCCACCGCTCATCGGGCACCCCCACCACCAGCACGTCGTACACGTCGGGATGGGTCTTGAGGGCGCTCTCCACCTCTTCGGGAAAGATCTTCTCGCCGCCCGAATTGATGCAGGCCGATCCTCGACCCAGCAGGGTGATGGACCCGTCTTCTTCCAGGCGGGCGAAGTCCCCGGCCACCACGTAGCGGCTGCCGTCGGCACCGGTCACGAAGGTGGCGGCAGTCTTGACCGGATCCTTGTAGTAGCCGATCGGGATGTTGCCTCCCCGAGCCAGTTTGCCGACCTGGCCGGTACCGGGGGCCATGGGCCGCAGGTCGTCGTCGAGCACCACGGCGTCGCGACCGGCGGTCACGGTGGGGCCGCCACCACCCTGGTTCAGGGTCTGGCCTTTGACCTGCACCACCATGCCGTTCATACCGCTCTCTGATGACCCGATGGCATCCACGATGATGATGTCGGGTAGAAGGTCGAACAGCTGGTCCTTGAGTCCGGGCGAGAACACCACGGCGCTCGACGAAACCACTACCAGCGATGACAGGTCCCAGCGGTCGGGCTCGGCCGCCAAGGCCTCGACCAGAGGGCGGGCCATGGCATCACCGGTGATGGTGAGGGTGCTGACCCTTTCGGCCTCGACTGCCGACCAGACGGCTTCGGCGCTGAAGCGCCCTACCAGCACCACCGTGCCCCCTTCGAACAGGAAGCGCAGGCTGCCCCACTGGGCGGCGCCGTGCATGAGCGGCGCCGGATTGCACACCACCATGGGGTTGGGGTTGTCGGCGGCCTTGCGGGCCAGTTGGTGGCCGTCGGCCACTCGCTCGTTGGTGTAGGCGTCGACCCCGCCGCCCAGGGCGTAGAACACGTCTTGGTGACGCCACACCACGCCCTTGGGCATGCCGGTGGTTCCACCGGTGTAGAGCACGTACTGGTCTTCGTCGGTGCGGGGCAGGTCGGGCCGGGTGTCGGGTTGGTCGGCCAGGGCGTCGGGCCACGGCACCGAGCCGACTGCGGCCAGGTCGGCTTCGTGGGCCGAGCCGGCGGGGGCGTCGATGCAGATCAGGTGGCGCAACCCTGGCACCCGGTCGGTCACCGCTGCGATGCGATCCAGGTATTCACGATCGTGGATCAACGCCACCAGGTCGGCGTTGTCGAACAGGTAGACCAGCTCGTCTTCGACGTAGCGGTAGTTGATGTTGATGGGGACAGCCCTGATCTTGAAGGCCGCCACCATGGCCACCAGCCACTCCAGGGAGTTCTGGGCGTAGATCCCGATGTGATCGCCGTGTCCGAAACCCTGGGCCATCAGGTGATGGGCCAGCCGGCTGGCCTGCTCGTCGAACTCCCGGTAGGTGAGGCGGCGGCCGTCGCACACCACCGCGGTGCGGTCGGGAACGGCGTCCACGGCGCGCTCGAACAGGTCGGCGATGTTGAACCCCATAGGCGGGATTGTCTATCACTCGAACGAGAACACGTTCTCGTTCGCTGACCGGGTCAGCGGCAGGTGAGGGTCAGGGGGCGGTGACGGGCGCGGCCGGTGATTTCTTGGCAGCGGCCTTCTTGGCAGCCGACTTGGTGGCAGCCGACTTGGTGGCGGTGGCCTTCTTGGTTGTTGCCTTGGTAGCGGTGGTCTTCTTGGCGGCCGTCTTGCGGGTCGCCCGCTTGGTGATCAGGGTCTCGGCTGCTTCGGCCATTGACCCATCCGAGGGAGCTGGGCTGGGGTTGTCGGTGGCGGACTCGGTTGGAAGGCCGGCAGCCGTCTTCAGTTCGGCTAGGGCGGGCTTGACGAAGTCGGCCATCTCCCAGACGTCTTTCACCAGCTCCCGGTCGGCCATGAACCCGAAGTCGACCGAGTCCATGTAGCTGAACACCGTGACGTTCAGGCCCACTCCCTCCATGGCCGGACCCATGGGGTAGGCCGCCACCATCTTGGCGCCGGCGTAGTACAGGGCGAATGGGGGACCCGGCACGTTCGAGATGATCACGTTGTGTACCGGCCGGTGGTTGGCGGCCAGCCCAAGACTGGAGTAGAGGCGCGAGGCCAGGTTGAACGTGTTGGGGGCGGCGTACTCGGCCCAGTTCTGCAACATGTCGGCACCCACCGCCTTGTGCTCGGCCTTGGCGCCCTTGGTGCACTCCTGGATGACTCGGACCCGTTCAGCGGCGTCGTCGAGTTGGGTGGGCAGTGAGGTGAACATGGCAGAGACCTTGTTGCCGATGGTGGTCTCACCATCGGGGCGTACCGACACCGGACAGGTGGCTACCAGGGGAACATCGGGCAGTTCATCGTGGCTCTGCATGTAGTGCCGCATGGTTCCGGTGCACAGGGCCAGCACCACGTCGTTGACCGTGCAGCCGAAGGCGGTCTTGATGGCCTTGACGTCGCTGAGAGGGACGCGGGCGAAGCCAACGGTGCGACCGGTCGACAGCGGGCCGGTCCAGGAGGTGCGGGGAGCGGTGAGTGGTGCGGCCCCCACTGCAATGTTGGGGTCGCGGCGGCCTTGGACCACCCGGTTGACCGACCCCACCGTGTCACCGATCAGCCGGGGCAGGCTCAAGGCCCGGCGGAACTTGGACACCGCGGCGTAGCCCAGCAGCTCGAGCTCGTTGGGGATGTGCTCGGGTTCGCGGGGCTCGCCCGGCTCAGGGTCCGGGGCGTCGGCCTCGAGGCTGAACAGGTGGACCATCAGCTCGGCCCCCGAGGCTCCGTCGATGGCGGCATGGTGGACCTTGGTGACGATGCCGATCCGGTCCTGCTTGAGGCCTTCCACCACCCACAGTTCCCACAGGGGGCGTGTCCGGTCGAGAGGGGAGCTGGCGATCTGGCCGGCCACTTCGCCCAGTTCGCGACGACCGCCGGGGGCGGGACACCCGATGCGGCGGATGTGGTAGTCGAGGTCGAAGTGGGGATCGTCGACCCACACCGGATGGTGCAGATTCAGGGGCACGTGTACCAGGCGGCGTCGGAAGGGGGGCACTAGGTGCAGTCGCTGGGCGATGAACGTCTTGATCTTGTCGAAGGAGTAGCCGCCCGGCATCGAGCTGGGGTCGAGCACCATGGTCATGGCCACGTGCATGTGGTGGGTGGGTGTCTCCAGGTACAAGAAGGCGGCATCCAAGCCGGTGAGACGTTCCATGTGATGGTCCCCCAGAAGGTCGGTAGGTGGCGAGTCTGCCACCACGGACCGACCGAGGGGTCAGACGGTACCGACGGAGGCAGAGCCAGAATAGAACGTGTTCTAGAATCGCGTCGTGGACTTCGACGACACCGAGGAAGAAGCAGCATTCCGGGCCGAGGCCCGAGCCTGGCTGGAGGTCAACGCCCCGGCCAAGGGTAGCCCTGACGATTTCTCCACCGGGATGCTCGAGGGCACCATGGATCCCGCCGAGTACCTGCGGCGGGTCAAGGAATGGCAGCGCCTGCTGGTCGACGCCGGATGGGCGGGCATCACCTGGCCCAAGGCCTACGGCGGGCGGGGAGGCACCTCACTCCAGTCGTCGATCTTCTCGCAGGAGGCCAGCCGGTTCGGGGTGGCCACCAACACCTTCGCGGTGGGTATCGGTATGGCCGGCCCCACCATCATGCGCCACGGCACCGACGAGCAGAAGGACCGCTATCTGCCCCCCATGCTGAGGGGCGACGAGGTCTGGTGCCAGCTCTTCAGCGAACCCGACGCCGGCTCGGACCTGGCCAACATCTCCACCCGGGCCATCCGCGACGGCGACGAGTGGGTTGTGACCGGGCAGAAGGTGTGGACCTCGGGGGCCCACGAAGCCCAGTGGGGGATCCTGCTGGCCCGGACCGATCCCGATGTGCCCAAGCACAAGGGGATCACCTACTTCCTGGTCGACATGGCCACGCCCGGCTTCGAGATCCGTCCCCTCAAGCAGATGACCGGCTCCGAGCACTTCAGCGAGGTGTTCATGGACGAGGTGCGGGTTCCCCACGCCAACATCCTGGGCGAGGTCAACGGCGGGTGGGCATGCACGCTCACCACCCTGGCCAACGAGCGGGGTCTGATCGCCGGGGCCAACAAGTCCAGCGATTCGGTGGCCCTCATCGCCCTGGCCCGCCAGCGGGGCCGGGCCGACGACCCCAACCTGCGCCAGCAACTGGTCGACTGCTGGATCCGCCAGCAGATCCAGCGATACCTGGGATACCGGCTCCAGACCGCCCTGAGCAAGGGGGTTCCGCCGGGCCCCGAGACCTCGGTGATGAAGCTGTTCGCCGCCGAATACCTGCGTCGTCTGGGCAACGCCGCCATGGAGATGCTGGGACCCGAGGCCCTGGTTCTGGATGACTCGAACCCGGCGGGGGTCGACTGGCAGCAGCGGTTCTTGTACGCCCCGGCCATTCGCATCGCCGGTGGCTCCAACGAGGTACAGCGCAACATCATGGCCGAGCGGGTTCTGGGCCTTCCGGGCGAGATACGCACCGACCGGGATGTGGCGTTTCGAGACATTCCCAAGGGCGGTGCCTGAGGTGACCGTCGGCGGAGAAACGGTGGGTGCCACCCTCACCGCCAACCAGGCAGCCCGGCGCGAACGCGTCATCCGAACCGCGTTGGAACTGGGCTCAACCGGGGGCTACGACGCCGTGCAGATGCGCGACGTGGCTGCCGAGGCCGGGGTGGCCCTGGGCACCATCTACCGCTACTTCGACTCCAAGGACCACCTGCTGGCGGCCGCCATGGTCGAGTGGGTGGCCGACCTGGAGCGACGGGTGGGGCAAAAGCCGCCCAAGGGAGACACCCTGGCCGACCGGGTGCTCGATGTCTTGGGCCGTGCCACTCGGGCGATGGAACGCGAACCGCGGCTGTCCGAGGCGGTGGTCACCGCCCTCATGTCGCCCGACCGGGGGGCGGCTGCTTGTCAGGAGTCGGTGTCGGGGTCGCTCACCCGCATCCTGGCTGCTGCCCTGGGGTCGGACTTCAGTGAGGAGTTGAGAGCCGACCTCACCCGAACCCTGGGACATGTGTGGTTCTCGGCTCTCATCGGCTGGGTGAACGGCTGGTCGGGAATCGAGAGGGTGGGCGACGAGGTGGCCCTGGCCACCCACCTCATCCTCGATCAGTACGACCGCTGACCCGGTGACGCCGAGCCGCCACTAGAGGGTTGGTCAGAGCCAGTCGCGGCGGCGGAAGCTCACGTACAGCCAGCCCGAAAGGGCCACCATGAGCACCACCGAGACGATCACGCCCCACTGACGGGCGAAGCCGGGATAGGGCACGTTCATTCCGTAGAACCCGGTGATGAGCGTGGGTACGGCCACGATGGCAGCCCAACTGGTCACCCGCTTCATGATCTGGTTCTGGCGGTAGTCGCGCAGGCTCAGGTTGGTCTCCACGATCGATGCCGCCAGTTCCCGCAGCGACTCGGTGGCCTCCAGAACTCGGATGACGTGGTCGTAGACGTCACCGAAGTAGGGCTCGAGCGGCTCGGGCAGGCCCTCCACCCGGCGACGGTCCAGCGATGCCACCACCTCGCGAAGTGGGGCCACGGTGCGGTGGAACTGCACCAGCGAGCGACGCATCTCGAACCACTGGCGCTGACGGTCCCGGGCGATGGGGCGTTCTTCGAACATCCCCTCGCTCATCTCGTCGTAGAACTCATCAAAGGCGTCGACGGCGGTGAAGTAGTCGTCGACCACAGCGTCGAGCACGGCGTAGAGCACGAAGGCGGCACCGTGGCACAACAGCGAAGGGGAGCGGCCCAGGCGGGCGGCCACCGGTGCCAGATCGAATCGGTCGTCGACGCGGGCGGTGACGATCCAGCGGGTGTTCAAGAAGGCGTGCACCTCGCTGCTGGTGAGAACGCCGGTGTCGACATCGAGGTGGGCGGTGCGCACCGCCACGAACAGGTGGTTCTCGTAGGTGTCGAGCTTCGGACGCTGACGGGCCTTGAGGGCGTCTTCCACTGCCAGCTCGTGGAGGTCCAGTTCGTCGGCCAGGAGGGCCAGTTGCTGGGCGGTGGGCTCGACCAGATCGATCCACACCATGGTGGCGTCCATCTCGAGATGCTCGGACACCTCGGCGAGATCGACACCCTCCTGGGTCAGGCGACCCTCGCGGTAGACCCGGACGTGCACTGTCATGAGCTACTCAGATCTGGCGGTCGACGCCTTCCCAGTACGGGTCACGCAGCTTGCGCTTGATCAGTTTGCCGTTGGCTTCGCGGGGGAGCTGATCGGCGAAGTCGATGGACCGGGGCAGTTTGAACTTGGCCATGCGGGTAGCCGCCCAGCTCAAGATGTCATCGGCCAGGGCTTGGCCGGGCTCGAAGCCGTCGTGGAGTTCGACGACCGCCTTGATCTCCTCGCCCCAGTCGGCGTTGGGGATCCCGAACACCGCCACGTCGGCCACCGCCGGATG
>CAUJFC010000267.1 GCA_963169755.1 Actinomycetota bacterium
CTCCCTCATCGCCCACCCCGGTTGACCTGCGGAAACGTCCGCAGGTCAACTGCGTTTTCGGCCCGTGAGGTGACTGACCTCCTACCGACGCAAGGGGTCTGGTGCTCCGTCCCATCGATCGCTCGACCAGGTTGACCTGCACATATGCGTCGGGAAGGTGTCCGTTAGTGGCCGGGGGCGACGCCAGCTTGCAGCCAAACTTGCAGCCAAACCTGCAGCCAAACGGGTCGTCTCGTGTGTCGGGAGGAGCCCGGCCGGCCCTCCACTGAGCCAGCGGCACCGTCCCCGCGAGCGGAGCCCGGGAAAAATGACAGGAAGCGCTCGCGAGCTCACAGAACGAGCAGCTCGTCAGTCGGACGACGGGGCCGAGCTGGTCTGATGATGGGCGCCTTGGAGGGCTCCCTCTGTCCTGGTGGGGTCGGCTGGTACCGTTCGCTTCGTGGCACTGCGCCGAGAAGACCTGGCGCCTGAGCAGCTGGAGCATCAGCGGGCATTGGATCGGTCCTGGGCTGTGGCGCAGAACGGCCTCGCAGATCCCACGTTCCGTGCCCACCTTGAAGAGTCGATGCGGCGCCTCGATTCCGAGGATCCGGCTCCGGCGCTTTCCCGCGAGGAGTTCCTGGCGCTGACCAAGGGCCTCGACGGATAGTGCCGCTTCGCTCCATCGAGGAGTTCCACCGTTGGATAAGCGGGAGTCTCCCTCGCTTCCTGCGCAGCGAGTCGCTCGGCACTTCCTGGAACCCCCTGCCGCGCTCACCGCAGAGCAGGTGGCCCAGCTCGAGAGCCTGGGGTACGACCCAGCCACGCACAGCGCGGACGAGGATGACGACGCCGCCGAGGGTTCCCCGAACTACTGGATGGAACTCCCGACCAATGCACCACGGAGGCCCAGCGTGGGAGCTGTAGCAGGGCCAGTCAACGCCCTGCTAGTTCATCGTCGTACGCCGAGTGGGTCACCTCGTCGAAGCAGACGAATCGGACGCTGTCGACGAGGGGGTTGGCGTCGATCACGGTCTGAACGGCAATGGACGCCGCTGCACGAATCGGATAGCCGTAGATCCCGGTTGAGATAGCCGGGAAGGCCACGGACCTGGCATCGACCTCGGCGGCTCGAGCCAGTGACTCCCGGTAACACGAGGCGAGTAACGCGGGCTCATCGTGGCCCCCACCGCGCCAGACAGGTCCAACCGTGTGGATGATCCACTGCGCCGGAAGCCGGAATCCGGGAGTGATCTTGGCCTCACCCGTTCTGCACCCGCCCAGAAGGCGACAGCGCTCCAAGAGCTCCGGACCTGCGGCACGATGGATCGCACCGTCCACACCTCCTCCTCCCAGGAGTGAGGAGTTCGCAGCATTCACGATGGCATCGACTTCTTGGACCGTGATGTCGCCTCTCACCAGCACGATCCTCGGAGATCCACGACCTAGCGATGTCACCAGCTGAGTCTGCCAGCCAATCCTGGCCCGATGGTCAGGCGGGTGGGACCAACTCGTCGATGAGGGTGGGGAGGAGCTCGCTGATCGATCCCCGTAGTACCCGGTGGGCCAGGTCGTCGTAGGCGGTTTCGCTCCCGTTGACCACGATCAGGTCGGCGCCGGCTCGCACCGCGATGTCGCACAGCCCGGCTGCTGGATGGACGGTCAGTGTGCTGCCGACAGCGAGGAACACGTCGCAGTCGGTGGCGGCCGCGACCGCGGCGTCGATGGTGTCGGGGTCGAGGTTCTCGCCGAACATCACGGTCGCGGTCTTGAGGATCGAGCCGCACAGCAGGCAGGCGGGGTCGTCTTCGCCCTGATCGATGCGATCCAGTACATCGGAGGTGAGGCCCCGGGCACCACAGGTGGTGCACATCGATTCGACCATGTTCCCGTGCAGCTCGAACACCAGCTCTGGAGACGAGCCGGCTCGTTGGTGCAGACGGTCGATGTTCTGGGTGGCCAGCCCACGCAGCGCACCCCGACGTTCCAGCTCGACCAGGGCGAGGTGACCGGGGTTGGGCTCGGCCCCCCACGCGGGATTGTAGCGGCGGGCCAGCCACGACCTCCGGCGAATGGCCGGGTCGCTCATGTAGTTGCTGATGGTGAACAGCTTCTCGGCGTCGGGGTTGCGGGTCCACACCCCGTCAGGTCCCCGGAAGTCCGGGATCCCCGAGTCGGTGGAGATCCCCGCACCGGTGAGGACGGTGACTCGTATGGTCGTGAGGGGTGCCACCACCAGATGCTGGCGCGTCCGGCTCGATCAGGCGAGATCCTCCGCCGCGAGAAGGGTTCCGGCGACGGTCAGGACGCCTGGTTCACGTGGCCGGACTCGTGGGCCCAAATGGCCAGCTCCACCCGGTTCCGGGCTCCGATCTTGGTCATCAGGCTGGCCAGATGGGTCTTCACCGTGCTGAGGCTGATGAAGAGCTGGCCGGAGATCTCGGCGTTGGTGAGGCCGGTGGCCACCCGACCGAGCACCTCCAACTCCCGATCCGTCAGGGGTTCGGCGGGCAGCCGGCGCTGGCGGTCCGGACTGGTTCCGGCAAACGTCGAGAGCAGGCGAACGGTGACGCTGGGGTCGATCAGGGCTTCACCTTCGGCGGCCGCCTGAACAGCATGGGCCAGCATCGCCGGTCCGGCATCTTTCAGCAGGAAGCCCCGCGCCCCGGCCTTGAGGGCGCCGTACACGTACTCGTCCAGGTCGAAGGTGGTGATGACCACCACCGCCATCGGATCGGCAACATCGGGGCCGGCCAACTGCCGGGTGACTTCGATGCCGTCGAGGTGGGGCATGCGAATGTCGACCAGGCACACGTCGGGGCGGTGCCGGCGGGCCAGCTCGATCGCTTCCCGGCCGTCGGCCGCCTGGGCCACCACCTCCACCCCCTCCTGGGCATTGAGGATCATCACCAGGCCGGTGCGGACCAGGTCCTGATCATCGGCCACCAGAACTCTGATGCTCATTCGTTCGCCTTCAGGGGGAGCTGGGCCCGGACCCGCCATCCGGGGCCCGGTCGACGGGGACCGGCCTCGAAGGTACCGCCGAGCAGGGCCACCCGCTCGGCCATGCCAGCCAGCCCATAGCCGGCTGTTCCTGACGGGTTCGCTGACCCTCGGCCGTTGTCGTCGACGGTCAGACGGACCTGGTCCCCGATCGACTCGACCACGATCTGAACCTCCTCCACCGTCGTGGCGTGGCGGATGACGTTGGTCAGTGCTTCCTGGGCGATGCGGAACAAGGCGGTGCCCACCACAGGGTCAACCTCGGGCCGCCCCCCGAGTGACACGTCGACGCGAACCGGTTGACCCTCGGCCAGATCGGCGATGTCGTCCAGGCAGGGTTGAGGGGCCAGCTCGCCGGCGTCCGAACCTCGCAGGACTCCGACGATCGTGCGCATCTCGGCCAGGGTTCGGGTGGCCTCCTCTTCGATCACATCGAGCACATTGCCTGCCGCGTCGGGGTCGGTAGCCGCAACGGCCCGGCCGGCCTGGGCCTGGATGACGATGGCCGACACGTGGTGGGCCACCACGTCATGAAGATCGCGGGCCAGTCGCTCGCGTTCGCGGGAACGGATGGCTTCCACCCGCCGCTCGGCAGAGATTGCCCGGGTGCGCACCAGCAGCCCCAGCCCGACGGCCAGCGACAACACGATCAGCCCGCTGATCACGTCTCCCACCGACTGGGTGTCGGTGAGGTTGCCGATCACCGCGGTCGCGGCCAGTACCGGAACTCCTCGCAGGCCGTCGCGGCCCGAACCCCAACGGAACAGGGCGTAGATCAGGATCAGGGCCACCGCACTGCTGATCAGCCCACCCGGTTCGCCGGTGGCAACCCACACCGCCAGGTTGAAGGTCATCCCCACGGCGCAACCGATGGACATGGCCAGCAGGGGTCGCTGACGGCGCATCAACAACAGCGGCATCAGGGCCAAGCACACGATCAGAGCCCCGACCGGCCATCGGAGATCGTTTCGCAGCAGGGTCTCAGCGACGGCGGCCACCGATGTGGTGCCCACCAGTACCCAGTCGAGCCGGGTCCGCCGCGGCGGGTCGGGTATCGCCGGTTCGGCCGCGAACTCCCGGAGCGTCGCCCTCAGCATGGACCTGAATCGTATGAAGCGGACCGGGTGGGCGGATCGGCCGAAAGTACGAACCTGATTTCGTCCGATCGGTCGGTCAGATGTGGACGAAGCACCGATGCGGTCGCGTGCGCACGTCCCGACGATGGAGACACCCGTTCAGACAGGAGTTTCCAGGACCATGTCACACGCTCTGTACCGGCTCGGCCGGTGGACCGCCCGCCACCCATGGAAGGTTCTGGCCGCATGGGCGGCAGTGGCCGTCGTGGTGGTCGCCGCCTCGTCACTGTGGGGTCGCGAACTCCGGGATTCCTTCAGCGTTCCGGGCGACGACTCACACGTTGCCACCACTCTGTTGGCTCGCGCTCACTCCGATGACGCCGGGGTCACCGCCCGGGTGGTGGCAACTCCTCGCGGTGGCGCGACCTTCGAGGGGGCGGGGGCCGAGAAAGCCCTCCAAACTCTGCACCGAACACTCATCGACACCGATGGAGTGGTCGCGGTGTCAGAACCTCAGATCTCGCCCGATGACCGGGTGGCGCTGATGACCGTCCAGTACCCGGTCCTGGAATCGCTCGAGAAGTCGTACCTGTCCGAGCTGAAGGCGAGTATCGGGTCGTTCGCCGACGACCAGCACCTTCAGGTGGAGGGAGGCGGAGAGCTGTTCTTCCATCTCTCCGAGGCCGGCAGTGGCAGCAGTGAACTGATCGGGATCGGGGCGGCGATCGTGATCCTGTTGGTGGCCTTCGGTTCGCTCGTCGCCATGGGGCTTCCGATCGTCACCGCCCTGGTCGGGTTGGCCATCGGCATTTCCTCGCTGGGCCTGGTCACCTATCTGGTGGAGATACCGAGCGGTGCGACCGGGATGGCCGCCATGGTGGGGATCGGCGTGGGTATCGACTACGCCCTGTTCCTGGTCACCCGCTACCGCGAGTTCCTCGATGCGGGGTCGGCACCCGATGACGCCATCGGTCGTTCGTTGGCCACCGCCGGCCAGGCGGTCCTGTTCGCCGGAGGCACGGTGGTGGTGGCGATACTCGGGTTGGCGGTAGCCAACGTGCCGATGATGACCGCCACGGGAGTGGCCACCTCGATCGTGGTGGCCATTGCGGTGATGTCTTCACTGACCCTGCTGCCGGCGCTGGTTTCACTCTCGGGGGGATGGATCGACCGGCTGAGCATCCACCGGTCGCACCGGTCGGCATCCATCGGGCACAACCGGGCCGCGAAGTGGGCCGCCCACGTGGCTCGCCATCCCTGGCCCTACGCGGTCGGAGGGACTCTGGCCCTCCTGGCCTTGACCGCACCGATGTTTCGACTCGAGCTCGGTTTCCCCGATGACGGCACCATGCCGCCCGACCGCACTGAGCGTCGAGCCTATGACCTGGTCACTGAGGGGTTCGGTCCCGGTCTGAACGGTCCGCTGCTGGTGGCAGTCGACCTGTCGAAGGTCAGCGGCGGTGAGGCGGCGGTTCTCGACAGCCTCGCCGAGGCCATGGAAGCCGACGCTGGTATTGCCGCCGTCGCCCCGGCCCAGATCAACAAGGAGGCGAGGGTTGCGACGGTGGTGGCGGTTCCCACCACCAAACCCCAAGCCGAGGAGACCTATGAGACCGTCGGGCGCCTGCGCAGCGAGGTGATCCCCGAAGCGCTGGAGGGCACCGGCGCCACCGCCCACATCGGGGGTGCGACGGCCAGCTTCGGAGACATCGCCAGTCGGGTGACCGACCGGCTGCCCTACTTCGTTTCGGCGGTGGTGCTGGTTTCGTTCCTGCTGTTGATGATCGTGTTCCGGTCGGTGCTGGTGCCCCTCAAGGCGGCCCTGCTCAACCTGTTGTCCATCGGGTCGGCCTACGGCGTGATGGTGATGGTCTTCCAGTGGGGCTGGGGCAAGGACCTGATCGGCCTCGACTCCACGCTGCCCGTCGTGTCGCTGATCCCCATGTTCATGTTCGCGGTGCTGTTCGGCTTGTCGATGGACTACGAGGTGTTCCTGCTGTCACGGATCCGCGAGGAATACGTGGCCTCGGGCGACAACCGGGCGGCGATCATGCATGGAGTGGCGGGCAGCGCCCGGGTCATCACCTCGGCTGCTCTGATCATGATCGCGGTGTTCGGAGGGTTCGTCTTGGAGAACGATCCGATGCTCAAGATGCTGGGCCTGGGATTGGCCACGGCCATCGCCATCGACGCCACCGTGGTTCGCATGATCCTGGTGCCCGCCACCATGACGCTGCTCGGCAGTCGCAACTGGCACCTGCCGGCCTGGTTGGATCGGATCCTGCCCCACCTGGACCTCGAGGCCGCCTGAGCCGAGGCAGAGCCGTTCTCCTCCGGTCATGTGTCCCGGGCAGCGAAGAGTGGGGTGGGTCACGTCACGAATGGATCGACGATCTCCATGTCGCGGATCGTTGACCCGGTGTGGAGGTCCTCGGTGAGGATGCGGTCGCAGCCGGCCTCTGCGGCGGCTTCGATGATCATCGCGTCCCACACCGAGATCTGCTCGGTGATGCTCGTGGTCACGGCTCGCAGCACGAGGTGTTCATCGGTGGGGATCACCCTGAGGCGTGCGAGTTCGGCAACGGCGTCGGCCGCGAGCTGCTCGGGCACGGGAGGGGTGAGCTTGCGGGTGACGACAACGAAGAACTCGAGAAGTACCTGGGTGCTCAGAACGATCGAGGTGGATTCTTCGAGGACCCTACGAGCGGTGCGTTGCTTGACCGGGTCGGACCCGTCGAACGCGTACACCAACACATTCGTGTCGATGAAAGAGGAGCTCACGGTTGGTCAGACACGATGCAGGTCGTCTCGTGTCCACGATCGACCAGTCGCCGCGGAACCCGCACCGGCCTTGTCCGCGAGATCGAACACCCTGGTGATCACATCGCGTTGCGGGGACCCTCCGGCGTAACGGTGCAGGCATTCCGCGAGATGCGCGTTGACCGATTCACCGCGCTCCAACGCTCGGATTCGGGCCCGTCTGAGCGTCTCGGCATCCACCGTGATCGTCAGATTCGCCATATCGTCAGTGTAACACGAGATACGTGTAGCACGGATCAGGTCGCCGGCGCGTCCTCTCGGCGTGCGTCTCACGCGTGATAGTGAGCCGTTGATCACTTCCATCACGCTCGCTGAGCTCTCGGTCGGACCGCTCGTGGCCGCCGACGACGCCGAGCGAGCAGCACGTCAAGCACACCTGCAACAGGCCGAAGCCGATTTCGAACCCATCCCGTTCGATGCGGCGGCGGCCCGCAGCTTCGGCCAGGTTGCCGCCTCACTGCGACGTGAAGGCCGAAAGCCCAAAGCGCGCGCCTACGACGCGATGATCGCGGCTGTCGCCATGTCTCGAGGGCTTCCCGTTCACACTTGCAACCCAGCCGACTTCGACAAGATCGACGGCCTCGAGGTGGTGGCCGTACCCCACCCGGATCACTGATCACCGCAAGCATCAACCAGGACGTCGACGACGACGGCCGCCTCATCGAGGGCGAGGTTCTCGCCGCCCCGAGGCGGTCAGCTAGCCGGCAGCTACCCGGGCAGCGTGGAACACGTCGGCTGGGAGTTCATGGGCGAGTTTCCAGATGATGCGCATTGGTCGAGCACCGGTGTGGCTGACATAGGTAGCCGGCCCGGCATAGAGATAGGGCGGAGCGCCCAGTTCGCCGTCCGGTTCCTTCGATTCGCGGAAGAACAGGTGGACCGTGGATCCCCGCTCCTGATGGTGGACGTACCGCTCACCCGCCCCGGTTCCGTCGTGGGCACTGTTTTGTGACTCCCACTGGAACAGGGTCGGGCTGATGGCCCGGTCGGCGTACATGGTGGTGGGGGAGTAGTGCTTCTCGGATTTGCGAAGGTTGAACCAGAACACGTCGGCCTGTTCCTCGGGGATCCATCGGACCCCGGCACCTCGTGACGTAGACGGCTTGGGCACGCCGAAGGCGGCCAACAACTCGGCCAGGCTGTAGCGGGCATGAAGGTGCAGCGGCAGTCCACCCACCGGAGCAACCGGTCTGGTGACCCGGCGGATGCGGCCCCGCAGGACCTCGAGAACATCGAGGATCTCTTCTCGACGGGCCGGGTTCTCCCAAAGTCGCCGGAGGTTCCGGTCCAGGTTGGCCAGAGGCTCATCCCAGCCCCAGAGGCTGAAGTGGGTCATTGCCAACAGGCGCGAGGAGCGTTCATCCACTGTTGCCAACGCAGGCGGAGAGGGGGCAGAAAGCAAGGCGCCCAGGAAGTTGATCCGCTCCAGATCGTCGAGGTGCAACATCCGTCCGATGGCCCCCGCGAGCTTGCTGTCATCGTCGCCCACTGGTCGGCGGTCGATGCCAGCCGAGCGGCGCAGTCCGGCCCAACCTCCGTTTCGACGTCGGTAGAGATCTTCGATCTCCATTCCCGTCTCGTCGAGAAACTCCGCCAGCGAACAGTCGCCAGCCTGGCGTAGTTCGGCGATCAGACCTGTCCAATTGATTCTCAGCGACGCCTGCACATTGTCGAGCACCGTCTTGGCCGCCACGCGGTCGAGGGAGATGTGGCAGCCCGCTGGCAGAGTCGGGAAGCCTTGTTCGACCTCGCGGGCCAGCTCACGTCGGGTGCGCCCGGTAAGCGCCCGGTAACGCAAGTCGAAGCGGAACTCGCGGTTCTGGTTGCCGATGAAGTCGAGCACGGTGAGGCACGGCTTGTTGTCGGCCAGGCGCAGACCGCGGCCGAGCTGCTGAAGGAACACCGTCGCGCTTTCGGTTGGGCGGAGAAACAGCACCGTGTCGATCTCGGGAATGTCCACGCCCTCGTTGAAAAGGTCGACGGTGAAGACGGCCTTGATCTCCCGGGCTCTCAAGGCCTCGAGGGCAGCCTGTCGTTCGGCCGCTGCCGTGCGCGAGGTGACGGCCATAGAGGGAATGCCCGCCTTGTTGAACGCCTGGGCCATGAACTCGGCGTGGTCGATGCTGACGCAGAACCCGATCGCTCGCATCCGGGCAATGTCGGCAACCTTCTCTCGGAGCGACTCGAGGATGATCCGGACCCGCATCTCGTGGCCGGTGTAGACGTTGGTGAGCTCCGAAGGCAGGTAGCCGCTGCCCCGCTTCCACCGGAGCTGGGAGAGATCAGTGCCGTCGGCCACCCCGAAGTACTGAAACGGAACCAACAGGTTGCGGTCCAGCGCCTCCCACAGCCGCAGCTCAACGGCTATCCGGCCATCGAACCAATGGAGAACGTCCTGGCCGTCGGCCCGCTCGGGGGTAGCGGTCAGGCCCAACAGGTACTTGGGTTGCAGGTACTTCAGAACCCGGGCGTAGGTCTCGGTCTCGGGCCCAGCGTGGTGGAACTCATCGACGATCACCATGTCGAATCGATCAGCGGTCAGCTGGGTCAGGTCGAGATTGGCCAGGGACTGGACGGATGCGAACAGGTGACGCCATTCGGTGGGACGCTGCCCACCAACGAGCTGCTCTCCGAACGATCCGTCTCTCATGATGTGGGCGAAGGTGGACTGGCTCTGTTGGAGGATCTCCTTGCGATGAGCGATGAACAAGAGCGAGTCGACCTGGCCGGCTTCGCGGAGCCGCCGGTAGTCGAGCCCGGCGACCACGGTCTTTCCGGTGCCGGTGGCCATCACCACCAGGTTGCGGCTACGACCGTGCACCTCCCGCTCAGCTGTCAGCTCGTCGAGGATCTCCCGCTGGTAACCCCAGGGCCGGACGTCGAGTGAGGTGAGCTGGATCGGAAGATCGGCTGGCCCTCCCCCCTCGGCCGCCAGGGCGTTATCGAGGCGAATGCGCTGATCCTCGTCGGTGGGGTCGTAGGACTCGAAGGTCGGATCCTGCCAGTACTCCTCAAACGTCGCTCTGAAAGTGTCGAGCAGATGGGACTGGGCCACATCTGAAAGTCGTACGTTCCACTCCAGTCCATCAAGCAGTGCCGACTTTGACAGGTTGGATGAACCGACGTAGGCCGTTGAGTAACCGCTGTCACGATGGAAGAGCCATGCCTTGGCATGGAGCCGGGTCATTCGCGTTTCATAAGACACCTTGACCTGGGCACCGAGTTCGACGAGCCGGTCTAGGGCCCGGCGCTCGGTGGCGCCGACGTAGGTAGTGGTGATGACTCGTAGCGGAACTGGCTCTCCGGCGGCCCGTCGACGCTCGATGAGTTCCTGGAGCTTTCCTTCGATAACTCGCAGACCGTGCCACTTGACGAATGCGCAAAGCAGGTCGACCCGATCGGCCGAGGACAGCTCTCGCTGAACCTCCGAACCGATGCGGGGCTGGTCTCTGCCGTTCACCAACAAGGCACTGGCAGAGAGCGGAACCTCGGGTCGTTCCACCTGGGTTGGTGTGTGGGGGGTGCCCGTGGGAGATGAGATCTCAGCCAACAATGCGCCCTCAGCGACCAGGTCAGCATCGACTGCCACATGAGGTGCAGCCTCGAAGATGGCAGCGGCGATCTGATTGGCCAGGGCAACCTGGCGGTCGATCAGGTCACGGTCATCGTCGCTGGCGTTCTTGGGGATCGAACGCAGCGCCCGGCGGGTGAGAACCTCCAGGTGGCGGGCCAGCGTCACATCGGCATCAGCCGGATCGAGCCGATCGCGAAACACAAGCTCGTCGGCGATCGCACGCAACTGTCGATCGAGCCCCGCGGTGATCAGCTGCTCATAGACGCCGGGCCGAAGTTCCCCCATGACCAGAATCTAGGAACTCAGCATGGTGGATGCCGTTGATGTCACGACGATGCCCACCAACGCCATCTCCGAACCCTCGTGGCCCTGTTGGTGACTCAGGTTGCGCTGGGGCAGGCGCCAACGCGCCAACATCAGCCGCCGATTCAGGAATACCGGTTGCCTGATCGTGGCCACGGAGTCCGAAGGCTCGTCTTGTTACCATCACGGCGGACAGTGGTTGTGGTCGCACGCTGGGGAGTGGGCCGGAGGGGAGTGGGCCAGAGGTGAGCACCAACGGGGAGGCAGGCTCGCAGCCCAACGGGGCGCGGGTGGCTATCTACTGGGACTTCGAGAATGTCCACGCGAGCGTCTTAGAGGAGCGACAGGGCGCGGGTGCATACCGCGCCAGTCGATACAAGATCCAGGAGCCGATCGTGGAGATCGATCCGGTGGTGGAGTACGCCCTCACCTTCGGCCCCGTCTCGCTCAACCGCGCCTATGCCAACTGGCAGTGGTTCGGCAAGTACAGCGGGCGACTTCAGGATCACGCTGTCGACCTCGTTCAGTTGTTTCCTCTGTCGGGAACGAAAAACGGCGCTGACATTCGTCTGGCCATCGACGTGATCGAAGACCTGCACCAGCACCCCCACATCACCCATGTGCTGGTTGTCGGCGGCGACAGCGACTATGTCGGCCTGGCCCAGAGGTGTCGCAAGCTCGGTCGCACGGTCCTCGGGGTGGGAGTAGGTACCTCGAACAGCCGCCTCATCGCGGCGTTCGACCAGTTTCGGTACTACCACTCGCTGGTGGCGTCCGATGCGGAGGCAGCAGCCACTGCCGCCTCGCTCGGAGAAGGCAAAGAACTCGAGGATGCCCGGGATCTCTTGATCCGGGCCATCCGGCGCCTGGCTCAAGGTCGCGGCGATCCGTGGGTCAAGAAAGCCGCCCTGCGTCCGATGCTCCAGCGGCTCGACCCATCGTTCACCGAGGAGTCCTACGGCTTCACCAGCTTCGACCAACTCCTCCAGGCACTGTCAGATTCCGTCGGGCAGCGCGTCGGTGTCCACGACCACGAGTTCGTCGTACTGGCCGACATCAAGAAGCCGCCCGAGATGTCATCCCCGCCACCCGTGGTCGACAACACGACCGAGATCGAACGGCGGCTCCGAAAGACAGGTACCCGGCTTCCCAGCAACGTAGAGATGTTCTGGGCAGCATCGGATGTTCTCGTAGAGCTGTTCACCAGCCGCCAGGATGAGGCCTACGACACCATGCCGGCGCTCACCCAGGGAGTTCTCACCGAGCTTCAACGTCGATTCCCAGAGGTAGTCGACTCCGATGCCACAAAGGTTCGGAACCTCGCCCACCGCGGCAGGGTCTTCCTACTTCTCGGCGAGGGAAACGGCATTCGTCTGAAGACCACCGAACCGGCGGAACTGCGGTGGTTGATCGTGCGCTCGGTGGTGGCCCATGTTCCCGACATCGATCCCGATGACCTGGAGCCCCTGATCGCCGCCCTGTGCGGAGATCATCCTGACCAGGAACGTGTGGAACTAGTGCGGTCAGCCTTCAACGAAGTTCTAAACGAGACCCGAGACTCCTGAATCAGTGGCCAACGCCACCTCCGAACCCTCGTGCTGGGGGATTCGGGGCAGACTCGGGGGATGGGGTTCTACCGTGAACAGGTCCTGCCTCGGCTGGTCGATCGGGCTTGTGGGTCCAAGGGCTACGACCGTTGGCGGCGTGAGGTCGCCGCCGGGCTCTCGGGC
The DNA here is from genome assembly GCA_963169755.1 of Actinomycetota bacterium. Lineage (GTDB taxonomy): Bacteria > Actinomycetota > Acidimicrobiia > Acidimicrobiales > Iamiaceae > Aquihabitans. The sequence continues at coordinate 12,486 of CAUJFC010000267.1, forward strand.
ACCGTGGTCGAGATCGGGTTCGGGTCAGGGCTCAACATGCCTGCCTACCCGGCGGCAGTCGAACGGGTCTACGCCGTGGAACCAGCCTCGCTGGGGAGGCGCCTGGCAGCCCGACGCATCGCCGACTCTCACGTCCACGTCGACCACGTAGGACTCCACGGCGAGACGCTTCCCCTCGAAGACGACTCCTGTGATGGGGCCCTGTCCACCTTCACGCTGTGCACCATTCCTCCAGTGGAACAGGCCCTGGCCGAGCTGCGCCGGGTGCTGCGCCCTGGTGGCCGGTTCCACTTCCTCGAACACGGCCTGGCACCCGACCCATCGGTCGCCACCTGGCAGCGCCGCATCGAACCTGCCCAGAAGCGTCTGGCCGACGGCTGCCACCTCACCCGAGACCCGGTCGCCCTGGTGGAGGCGGCCGGCTTCCAGATCGACCACGTGGAGCAGCGCTACGCCCGCGGCCCCAAACCCTGGACGTATTTCACCCGCGGCGAGGCGATCAACCCCTGATGACTGCTGTGGACCCCGCAGGACCATCGGTGAACCTGACCACCTGGAGGGAACGACTGGGTCCCATAGGGGTTTGGGCTCCCACCGATGCCCTGGGCCTGGATCGGGCGGTGGCACTGGCCCGCCAAGTCGAAGCCCTGGGTTACGGCGGTCTGTGGGTTCCCGAAACCATGGGACGTGACCCCTTCGCCCATCTCACCCACCTGGCCACCCAGACCACCGACCTGGTTCTGGCCACCGGCATCGCCAACATCCACCACCGGCTGCCGGGGGTGACCCTTCAGGCGGCCAACACCGTGGCCGAAGTGAGCGGTGGCAGGTTCGTGCTGGGAATCGGTGTATCGCACCGGCCCCTGGTCGAGGGGCTCCGTCACGTCGCCTACGGCCGCCCGCTCGAAGTCATGGGCAAGTACCTCACCGCCATGGACACCTCCCCCTACATGGCACCGGCTCCGCCCGAGGCACCACCTCGCCTGCTGGCTGCTCTCGGCCCCCGCATGTTGGAGCTGGCCGCCACCCGGGCCGATGGTGCCCACACCTATCTGGTGACCCCAGAGCACACCGCCACCGCCCGGGGAGCACTGGGCCCCGACAAGCTCCTGTGCGTGGAGCAGAAGGTTGTGCTCACCGACGATGCCGATCTGGCCCGGTCCACCGCGGCAGGCGCCGTAGCCCTCTACGTGGGGCTGCCGAACTACGTCAACAACTGGTTGCGGCTGGGCTTCAGCGCCCAGGAGATCAGCGATCGAGCTCCTCGGTTCCTCGACGCCGTAGTGGCCTGGGGGAGCCCCGAGCGGTTGCTCGAGCGGATCACCCAACACCAGGCCGCCGGTGCCGACCACGTATGCATTCAAGCCCTGACCCCCGGCCAGCCCCTCCAGCCCGACTCGGCTGCGCTGGAGGCTCTGGCCCCGGCTTGACGGTCGCCGTTCGGCATCACCCGATCACGATCGAGCACCTGGTTGTGCCTGACCGACCGCGTCCGGGGACCGGTGAGAGATCAATGGGTCTGCGGGCTGGGGTGCGGATTTCTCCAGGAATCCCTTGCGAACATATGTTCGATTCCCCTAGGCTGTGGGGTATGGAAGCAGCGGTCCCTGAAGGGTCGAAGGGTTCGTCGGGCGGTGGGCACCGACGTTGCCGGGCCGCGCGGGCAGGGGCTGGTGACGATGGGGGCCTGGAGCTGCATGAGGTGGCTGGGTCGATCATGGCTGACCTGGCTGGTGTGTTGAATGCTGCTCATGGGGACATGGTGCGGGTCATGGCCGAGGTGATGGCCGACGGGGTCTGGGCTGGTCAGGGGGTGTTGACTCCTCGTCAGTGGCTGGTGTGGCAGACGTCGCTGTCGGAGGCGTCGGCCACGGCGGTTGTGAACCTGGCTCGTCGCTCCGAAGAGCTGGAGGCCACGGTGGCGGCGTTGGCTGAGGGCCGTTTGTCGTTGGCGTCAGCGGGGTTGATAGCTCGGTACGTTCCAGCGGAGTTCGAGGCGTCAGTGCTGGAGTTGGCGCCGTTGTTGACGGTGGGCCAGTTGCGTCGCACGGTCTCGCGCTATCAGTTCGATATCGACGACCCCGAGCGCGGGAAGTATCCCAACCCCGCTGCTGGTTCGGGCTCTGACCCTGCCCCCGCAGCTGGTTCCGATTCGGCGGGCGACCCAGACGCTGGCAACGGTGGAGGCGATGGCGTCTCGGGCTCCTCGGAGGGCGCGACTGGCTCAGATCACGTGGGCGAGCGCGGGTCGGGTGAGGGTGCGGTGGACGCAGGCCAGCCGTTGAATGCCGATGGCCCAACCGATGGCCCAACCGATGGTGCCGTAACCGGTACCCCAGGGGCCGCAGCAGGTGAGGGCGGTGCCGGGGTGGGCGGTGATGGTGGTCTTCGGATGGGGTGGTGGTTGGGGCGTGAGGAGCGTCGCGAGGTGTCCTCGGGGGTGGACGACGACGGCAACTGGTGGATGTCGGTTCACCTGCCGCCCGATGAGGGGGCAGTGGTGGCCAAGGCGTTGCAGACCTTACGAGACGACCTGTTCCGCCAGGCATCAGCGGGGTTGGCCGAGGGTGACAAGCGTCCGAAGGTCTCGATGGCTGACGCCTTGTTGGCCATGGCAGAAGCGGCGTTGGCCGCCGGGGAAGCAAAGCTGCCGGGTACTGACCGCTATCAGGTTCATGCCCACTTGGAGTCCTCGCCGGTGGGTGGCAACGAGTTGGGTCTGCACCTAGGGGTGGTCCTGCCTGATCATCTGCGGCATTTCCTGACCTGTGATGGTCGGTTGCGTCCCGTGTTCGAGCGAGACGGGGCCCCGTGTTCGGTGGGGCGGTCTCAGCGGATCGTGCCCCGCCGGTTGCGGTTGCTGATCGAGCAGCGAGACGGCGGGTGTGTGGTGCCAGGCTGTGGTCGGCGGTTCGGGCTGGAGGTCCATCACATCGTTCACTGGGAGAACGGGGGAGAAACCTCAACCGCCAACCTGGTGACGTTGTGTCGCAAGCATCACCGGGACCATCACCTGGGGTTGTTGGGTATCGCGGGTAATGCCGATGTGGGAATGCACCGCCCTGGAGGGGTGTGCTTCGCGAACCGGCGGGGAGAACCGATCGGCCCGGTCGGGGTTCCCAAACCCCCGCCCACTGATCGGCCGGTCATTCGTCATGCCGCCGATGTAGGTCTGGTGACTGGCCGGTTCGAACGGCCGTTGGGAGAACGGCTCGATCCGTGGGCAGTCCACTTCAAGCGTCGACCCAAACCTGAGCCGACCGCCCAAGGCAGTCCACCGACCCCAGTCAGTCCACCGACCCCTCTCAGTACTGACCCTTGATCACAAAGAACGAACCACGGATGGTTCCCGCCAGCTTCGAGCGTTGACGGGCGAACTTGAACCGGTCGGCCAACTCGACAGGTACGTCCATACCATCAGCCAGCTTGAAGCCCACGGCCCTCTTCCCGGCGCCGTCGATCGAGTACAAGACGTTGATCGACAGCCCGCTCTCGTAGAACACGTATCCCCAGCGGATTCCCTCGACCTCGAACTCTGTGGCCTCCAGCGGTGTGGAGCCAATGGTGATGTCTCGTTCGTCGGCCAGGATCCGGTGAACCCAGGCAATGGTGGACGAGGCCTGGTCGGTGGTGGCGGCATGGGTGGTGAAGGCGTGCTTGTACTTGTTGTGGAAGTACCTGGCCTCATTGGCCCGCAGCCCGGCCAAGGCCTCGGCGTGCGGGGATGACTCGAGGCCCACGGTCGACACCTCGGCGAAGTTCACGACATACCCGTTCACGCTCTGTTCCGTCATCTGTCGACCCTTCCGTTGTCCCCGGGTAGCTTCACACGATGGAGGCAAACGACCCGGGATATTTCGATGAGCAGGCGGCCACCTGGGACGACGACCCAGCCAAGGTGGAACGGGCGGCAATGGTGGCCAGGGCCATAGCTGCCACCATCGACCTCGGGCCGCACACATCGATGCTGGAGTACGGCGCCGGAACTGGTCTGGTGACCCAGGCCATGCAGGCCGACGTGGGTCCGGTGACTCTGGCCGAGCCGTCCGAAGGCATGAGGGCAGTGATCCGTTCCAAGGTCGAAGCCGGCACCCTGGTGGCCGAGGCGATCTGGTCGCTGAACCTCGCCACCGACCCGGTACCCGAGCAGGCGACCCGGCCCGACGGTCACTTCGACCTGGTGGTGACGGTGTTGACGCTTCACCACATCACGGAGCTCGACCGGGTTCTCAGCGGATTCGCCCAGATGCTGGCCCCGGGGGGTCACCTGTGTGTGGTCGATCTCGATCGCGAGGACGGATCGTTCCACGGTCACGGCTTCGCCGGTCACCACGGCTTCGACCGTGACGACCTGGCCCGCCAGCTCACCTCGGCCGGCTTCGGGTCGGTGAGCTTCTCGGACTGCGGCGAGCTGGTGCGTGACGGGGTGGCCTATCCGATGTTCCTGGCGGTCGCCGGGGATCGATCGACCGATCAGATCTGAGGGTCCAGGTAGGCGGCGGCCTGAAGGTTGAACATGGTGGCGTAGCGGCCACCCATGGCCATCAGGTCGTCGTGAGAGCCCGATTCCACCAGGCGGCCGTGATCCATCACATGGATCCGGTCAGCCGACCGCACACTCGAGAAACGATGCGAGATCAACAGCACTGAACGACCCGAGGCCAGTTGGCTGATCTGATCGAACAGTCGAGCCTCGGCCGCTGGGTCGAGAGCAGCGCTGGGCTCGTCCATGATCACCAGAGGAGCGTCACGGAACAGTGCTCGGGCCAGCGCCACCCGCTGCCACTGACCGATGGACAGGTCCCGGCCTCCCTCGACCAGGCGACTCAGCACCGTCTGGTATCGCTGCGGCAGCTCGGTCAGGAACTCGTCGGCCCCTGAGGCCTCGGCGGCGCGGTGGACCCCGTCGACGTCGCCCCGTCGCTCCAGGTCTCCAATGGCGATGTTGTCGTGGGCTGACAACCAGTACTGACCGAAGTCCTGGAGGATCACCGCGATCGACCGGCGGGCCGCCATCGCCGGGTCGGCTGAACCGGTGCCACCGGCCACCACCTCGTCGTCCCACAGGATCTGGCCGGAGGTGGGGCGGTACAGCAGTCCCAACAGCTTGGCCAGCGTGGTCTTGCCCGATCCGTTGGCACCCACCAGCGCCACGATCTCGCCGGCACCGATCTCCAGCGACACACCGTCAACGGCCGGGCGATCCATCCCGGGATAGGTGAACGAAACGTCGGCTACCACGATCGACTCGAACTCGATGGGCGCAGAAACTCTGCTGGCGCTCTCGGCGGTCAGATCGGGCAACCGATCACCCGAGTCGTCAACAGAGATGGGGCCGCGTCCGGGGGACATCTCCACAAAGTCGAAGTAGTCCTCGACGAACAGCGACGACTCGTAGAGGGTCCCGGCACTGGCGGCGAAGGTGCGCAGCCGCTGGCCCAGATAGGTGATGGCCAGGACGGCGGCACCGGCCGACGCCAGGTCCAACCGGTCGCTCAACAAGAGCCAGAACAACAACAGAACCGTCAGGGCAGTGGCCACCGAGGCGGCCAGGCTTCCCGCCAGAGCGGTCCACAGCCGTCGGCGCACCAGGGCGCTCAGGGCGTCGAGTCGCCATCGGTACAGGTGGTCGAAGCGCTCCCGCAGGAAGGGGCCCGATCCGAACGCTCGGATCTCGCCCGCCAGCGGTCGACTGGCCAGAGTGTTGGCCAGGTAGATGCGCTCTCGGTCCACCGGCACCATCGAGCGGGTGAACTCGTACCAGCTTCGACCGTTGCGCCGCTCGGCGACCCACAGCGGGACCAGGCCGATCAGGGTCACCGGAACCAGAAGGGGATGCAGAACTGCCAGGCCCACCGAGACGCCGATGGCGGCCACCGCCCCGTTGAGCATGCCCACCAGCCCGTTCACCGCCATCACCGGACGGTTGTTGGCATTGAAGCGGGCACGTTCCAGGCGGTCGTGGAAGGCCGGAGTGTCGAAGGACTCCAGGTCCACCGAGGTGGCCACGTCGAGAATCCGGCCGGTGGCGTCGCGGGCCACCAACTCGCTGAGCAGGGCCGAGAGTTCCCGGGTGGCCGCGGCACTCAGGCCCACCACCGCGGTGAGCGCCACGAACAGGACCAGCGTGGGGGCCACCGCGCTGAGACCCAGACCCGAGCGGTCGGCGTCGATCACCCGGTCCAGCAACTGCCGGGCCACCAGAACCTGGCCGGTCACCACCACACCGGCCACGAACTGAACCGCCACCGACTCCCAGAACACCGCTCCACCGGTGGAGCGCACCATCTGCACGGTGCGGGTGACCAGGCGGGGGAGACGGGCCAGTCGACGGTGGTCGGGCCCGGGCCGGATGCGGTCATAGACCGAAACGCCCGAACCTTCACCCGGCTTGCGCCCGGTCTCGTCGGGGTGCCCCTCACCATCGGTCACCGGGTGATTGTGCTCGTCTCGGCCTCGACTCGCCACACCGGGTCGGCTCTAGCATCGGCGGCCGTGGCCGGACCCGTGGTGTCGATGCTTCCCGCCCGCAATGCCTCCGCCCACCTGGCCGAACACCTCGACTCGGTGGCGCGTTTCGCCGATGCCGTGGTGGCCCTCGATGACGGCAGTACCGATGACACCGGTGACATCCTCAGGGCCCACCCGTTGGTTCAGGTGGTACTCACCAACCCTCGACGCAGCACCTACGCCGGTTGGGACGACCTCACCAACCGCAGCCGGCTGCTGGAGGCCGCACTGGAACTGGAAGCCTCATGGGCCATGTCGCTCGACGCCGACGAGCTGATGACCGGCGATGACGCGCAAGCACTCAGGCGCTTCATTACCGAGAGCGCCGACCGCGACCATGGGTACCTGTTCAGGGTGCTCCGCATGATCGACGACCTCGACCATCACAGTGCCGAACCGCTGTGGGTGGGTCGGTTGTTCGCCCCCCGCCCGGGACACCGTTTCTCGGAGCAACGGCTGCATTTCGTACCCCTCCCCACCGCCATAGACCGTGAGCGTTGGATGAGGACCACCTTTCGGATCCTGCACCGGGGAGCCCTCACCGAGCTCGACCGCCGAGCACGCCTCGACAAATACCGCGAGGCCGACCCCGACCACCGCTGGCAGTCGTCGTACCGTCACCTCACCTCGGTGCCCCGTCGACTCCAGCAGTTGGCTCCTCGGGGAAGGCTGCTGCCCGCCCTGGCCCATGCTCCGGTGGTCGACGAGGTTGGCTTGGAGCCCGATGAGCCGGCCCTTTCGGTGGTGATCAT
>CAUJFC010000268.1 GCA_963169755.1 Actinomycetota bacterium
GGCCGGGAGTCATGAACAACACCAGTGCGGTGGAGATCAGGACCCAGGCGATGTTGCCTTCCATCGGGTGTGCCTTTCAGGTAACGGGGGACGGGATGTCACGGTGAGAGTGACATCACGCCGTTTCCCGTCGGTTCCCCATCTGTTTCGCTCCCGTGAACCGCTGTTTCGGGAATGTGAACGCCCCCGCACATACCCCAGCGGGGCTTGGCTAGCGGGGGGCCCAGGCTTCGGGGGGGTCGGCTAGGCCGTCGACCTCGGGGCGCAGACGGCCGTCTCGCAAGTCGGCGATGGTCACCTGTTCCAGGACCCCGCGCAGGTTGGCCCGCACCGCGATCCAGGCCCGCTGGAGAGCAGCCAGGTCGTCGGGGTAGTCGAGGGCGTCGGGTCGCACGCCCCGCACGTCGGCCAACGGACCTTCGGCGGCCCGGATGATGTCGGCCATGGTGATCTGCTCGGGTGGGCGGTTGAGCCAGTAACCCCCCTCGGCCCCGCGGACGCTGGCCACCAGCCGGCTGCGCTTGAGGTCGGCCAGGATGTGTTCGAGGAACTTGGCGGGAATGTCCTGGGCCTCGGCGATGGCCTGGCGGGTCAAAGGTTGAGGCCGACCGCCGTCGGTGGGATAGGCCCGGGCCAACTCGATGGCGGCCCGCACGGCGTAGTCGACCTTGGCGGTGGTCCGCACCGGTCAGGACTCGTCGAAACGACGCCAGCCGGCGTCGGTGATGGAGCGCGGCTCGAAGAACAGGCAGTGCTCAGGGCAGGCGAAGGGGGTCTTCTCGTTGGCGTCGACCCGGCAGCGCTGCACGGTCTCTCCACTGGCCACCGTACGGGTGGAGTAGTGGCGACAATCCTGACGAACACCCATGATCCCCCGACGCTAGCCAACGTCGGCTGGTCTGGTCAGTAGGTGAAGAAGCCGCCTTCGCTGGGATGGAAGGCCACCGCAACCGAGGCGAACGTGTCGGAGTCGAGGACCTCGAGGGTCTGGTCGGTCACCAGAATCAGTCGGCCGCCCACCACCAGCACCCGACCCACGGTGGGCAGGGGTGCCTCGTTGCAGGCGAAGAACCGGCGGTCGTCTCTCAGCTCAGGGGCGTAGCGCTCCACCATCTCGTCGTCGATAACCGAGCACTGATAGCGGGGCCAGTCCAGCTCGACCCGACCCCCACCGGCGGTCTTCACCTTGGTCGGGTCACAGCCCAACACCACCGTGCCGACACCCAACATCGAGCGGATCTCGGGGTCGGTCACCTCCACGGTGGGACAAGGCGGGTCGGTGGCGGGGGGCTGTGAGGCTGCGGGGTAGGCCACTTCGGTCAGGGTGTCGTCGACCCCGAGGGCCAGAGCATGGTTGGGTCGGTCTCCGGCCGCCTCGTAGTTGGCGTCGGCCACCCCCCACATGGCCAGGGATCGTTCGGGCCACCAGGTGAAAGCGTGGTGGTCGCCTGACACCGATGCGTAGGTGTCGGGCCGTTCCCAACTCGAAACCAGCAGTGGCTTGTCGGCGTCAGAGACGTCGAGCAGGTGGGCCGTCACCCACTGGCGTTGGCGACGCAACGCCCCCTCACCGACCTCGTCGTAGCGGCTACCCACCAGCAGGGCTCGGTTGCCGGGCAGCGGGTGCACGTAGCCCACCTCACCCGGCACGCTCACCCGACCGGCCCGACGGGGGGCGGCCGGGTCGGTGACGTCGACTACCAGGGCTTCACGGCCGAAGACCCCGGTGGACACCACGATCCGCTCCCCCAGGTAGCGCACTGCGCTCACCGCTCCCCGACCATCTGCCAGGTCGGCCAGGCGGGCCGCTACCTCCAGGGGTGGGGCGTCGGCTGCTGCGCCCTCGCCACCGGCGCCGGTCGAGCGCAGCAGAGTGAGGTTCACGGCCGCCTCGGGGTCCTGGGACCACGGGGTTCCCACGGTGGTGACCACCCCCAGGGCGTCACCCACCTCCCCGAAGGCGAACTGGCTGACGATCGACCCGTCGACGATCCCCGATCCCAAATATCCGGGGGCCTGAGGGGCCGCGTTCTCGGCGGCGTCGGAATCCGGGGCCGGGGCAAACTCGAACTCGTGGACGGCGGTCTCCCAACGCTCGACATCGAGGGTCTCACGCACCGCTGGATCCACCCACACCTCAGCGCTCACCGCCACCTTGTCCACCCCGGCGTAGATGGTGGAGCCCGGTGCCAGGATCGAGGTGGCCACCGGTTCGAAGCGGCCACTCAAGGGGAAGGCCACCAGTGAGGTCATGGCCACCCCGGCGAAGGTGTCGGGCACATGCACCCGCTGGCATGGCACCAGGGGCTGGCGGTCATCGCCGCGCTGCCACTCCGGTATCCAGTCACCCACCGCCGAGCCGGCCACGGTGCGACGGTTGCGTTCCAAAGCCACCGGTACAGCATTGGGGGTGGTGGGCACCACGAAGCCCATGTCGTTCAGGTTGGAGGTGGTCACCAGCCGGATCTGACCGCCCACCAGCCGGGCCGACACCGCCGAGCCTTCCACCCGCACCCGATCAGTGACCGTGGGCTTGGCCGGGTCCGACACGTCGACCATGGTGACGGTGAGATAGGGGGTGGAGGCTCGGGTGGCCGAAGGGTCTCCGGGGATCGGTTCGGACACCTCGATCTCTTCGCCCAGCACCACCGCCCGGCCGTCGTCCACCAGGATCTGTGACACCGTGGGTTCGGGTGACGACCGCCTGACAGGGTCCGGGGTCACGTCGACGGTGCCCAGCACCGCCAGGCTGGTTGCATCGGTGACTCGCAAGTTTCCCCGACCGTCGAGGTCGTAGATGAGTTTGCCGACCGCCTTGACCATGTCTGGTTCGTCCACTCCCGCCACCTGGACGTTGGTTCCCAGCGTGGTTCCCTCTGGCCCGTCGGTGTAGGCCAAGGGTCCCTTGGATGACGCCATGCCTGCGTCTGATGTACTCCCTGAGACCGGCACGAACTCATCGGACGCGCTGTCGATGGCCTGCCCGAAGGTGGGCCACCAGGGCATTCCCGAAGCCCCGAAGCCGGCACTTCCCACATGTTCGGCTCCCACCCGTCGCAAGTCGCCGACCAGGGCGTCACAGTCGGCGAAGGTGGTCACGCTGCTCACCAGGCGCACGGTGGCGGGGTCGACCGGTGCATCGCCCAAGCCCGCCATGATCCGCTCCACCTCGGCCTGATCGGCCCGGCCCGCCACCCCCGACGGCGATGGGTCGTCGCGATCGACCCGCTGGGCCACCACGGTGCCCGCCAGGACCGCCACCGCCGCCAGCGACACTCCGGCGACCACACCGAGGCGGCGGGTGCGGCGTCGCAGGGCCTCCACCGTCACACCCTCGGGCGACAGCGGCCGTGCTTCGGCCCGCAGCCTCTCACCGGCGGCCTCCAGGACCGGATCGTGATCGACCGGCTCGTCGGTTGACCCGTTGCCAGGGACTGGGTGAGGGGTGTCGTTCATAGCTGACCTGCTTTCATGCTCGGGCGGTCAAGGCCGGTAACCGGCGAGTTGTTCAGAGCCCCGCAGGGCAGATCGCCCGCGGTGCAACAGCGATTTGACGGCCGCCGGGGAGGTCTCCAGAGCCAGGGCGATGTCGTCTATGCCCAGGTCTGCGCCGTATCTCAGGGCGATGGCGGCGGCCTGCTCGGAGGGCAGCAGCCGGACCGCCGCCCACACGTCATGGTCCTCCACGGCTGCCAGCGGATCAGCACAGCCTTCCCCGCTGATGTCCTGGGCGGCCACCCGGGCCAGAGCCCGAACTTCCACCGTACGGCGACGGACTACCGAGATGGCCTGGTTCACAGCTACCCGACGCACCCAGGCGCCGGGCCGGTCGAGGCGAGCCACCCTCCACCACCGCAGGTGACAGCGAACGAAGGCCTCCTGCACGATCTCCTCGGCGCGGTCGGCATCTCCCACGATGGCGGTCACCGCCGCGACCAGACCCCGGCTCTCGGTTTCGACCAGTCGGGTGAACTCGTCCATTCCGATACATCCTCCACCTCACACACGCACGAGGTGCGCTCCCGGTCGCGCTGGTGGTCGCGCCGGTGGTCGCGGTCACGGCCGCCATGTACCCCTGAACATCGTGTCGTCTGGCCATTTGGAGGGCTGCCATGACCAACCTGGAGCATCTGGTCGAGTTCGCCGACAACCCCGAACCCCGCTGTCCCCTGGTGCTGGTTCTCGACGTGTCGGGCTCGATGGGTGGCCAACCCATCGGCGAACTGAACGAGGGGCTGGCTCTGCTGGCTCGGGAACTGGCCGACGACGACCTGGCCAGCCAGCGGGTCGAGGTGGCCATCGTCACCTTCGGCCCGGTGCGGGTGGACCAAGATTTCGTGTCGGCCGCCGACTTCGAGCCCCCGAAGCTGAGGGCCCGGGGAGACACCCCCATGGGTGCGGCGGTGAGTCGGGCGA
>CAUJFC010000269.1 GCA_963169755.1 Actinomycetota bacterium
CCGGTTGCGGGCCCCGTTTGGTGGCTACGGCCGCACCCGACCGGGCCGGCAAAACACCGGCACCGGTGGGGTGCGGCCGGCCACTCAGACGGTGGGCAGCACGTGGTCCTTGAACCGCTCGCGCAGGTCCTTCTTGGAGAACTTGCCCACGCTGGTCTTGGGAACCTCGTCGATGAACACCACGTCATCGGGGAGCCACCACTTGGCCACCCGGCCATCGAGGAACTCGATGACCTCGTCGCGGGTGAGTTCCTCGCCCGGCTTGACCACCACACATGCCAGGGGACGCTCCTGCCACTTGGGGTGGCTGACACCGATCACGGCCGCCTCGGCCACCTTGGGGTGGGCCATGATCTCGTTCTCCAACTCCACCGATGAGATCCACTCACCGCCGCTCTTGACCACGTCCTTGGTGCGGTCGACCAGGCGGATGTAGCCCTCGGCGTCGACGGTGGCCACGTCTCCGGTGCGTAGCCACCCGTCATCGGTGAACGACTCGGCCGAGCGGTCGTCGTTGTAGTAGCTGCGGGCGATCCAGGGTCCCGCCGCCTGCAACTCTCCCCTCTCGGTGCCGTCCCAGGCCACCGGCTCGCCCGTGGTCTGGTCGACCACTCGGACCTCGACGCCGATCAGGGGCAGTCCCTGGCTGGCCCGGATGTCGGCAAGCTGATCGTCGGGCAGGTCCTTCAGCTTCTTCTTGATCATTCCCACAGTGGCCACCGGGCTGGTCTCGGTCATGCCCCAGGCCTGCCAGATCGGGAGCCCCACCTGCTCGCGGAAACCTTCGGACAGGGCCTTGGGCACCGCCGAGCCGCCGCAGGGGATGATCCGCAGAGCCGAGGTGTCACGACCGGCCAGTTCGGGTAGTACCCCCATCCAGATGGTGGGAACGCCGGCGGCCATCGTGACCCGCTCCTCCTCGATGAGCCGGGCCAGCGAGGCCGGGCTCAGATCGGGGCCGGGCATGATCAGGTCGGAGCCGGCCGCCACGCCGGCGTGGGCCAAGCCCCAGGCATTGGCGTGGAACATCGGTACCACCGGCAGGATCCGGTCGGCCTCACACACTCCGGCACCGTCGGCCACCATGGCGGCCATGGTGTGCAGCACGGTGCTGCGGTGGCTGTAGACCACACCCTTGGGGTTGCCGGTGGTGCCGCTGGTGTAACACATCGACGCCGCCCGGTTCTCGTCTTCGATCACCGGCCACTGCACGGGCGAGGCGGCCGCCAGCAACTCCTCGTAGTCGTGGAGTTGCATGCCCTCGGGCACCTCGGAGGTGTCGAAGGGGCCTCCGTCGTTGATCACCACGATGTGGCGCACGGTGGTGAAGGTGCCCAGCAGCGGCCACAGCAGACCGGCCACCGTCTTGTCGACGAAGATCACCTCGTCTTCGGCGTGGTTCACGATGTAGGTGACCTGCTCGGGGAACAGGCGAAGGTTGAGGGTGTGCAGCACCCGCCCGGTGCAGGGGGCGGCGAAGTACAACTCGAGATGACGCTGGGTGTTCCACGAGAAGGTGGCCACCCGGCCATCAGCCGAGATACCCAGGGTGTCGAGCACTCCTCCGAGGCGGCGGGTGCGCTCGGCCCACTCGCGATAGGTGGTGCGGGTGGTTCCCGTGGGAAGGGCCGTCACGATCTCGTTGTCGGCGAACAGGGTCTCTGCCCGAGCGAACAGGTGCGGAATGGTGAGCGGGAACTCCTGCATCAGGCCTTGCATGGTCACTGCCCCTTTGCGGTGGTGATGGGTGCCGGTTTCGGCGGTGCTGACGCGCTGAACCTAGCGGTCTTGGCCGTGGGGCGTGACCGGGCGCGGAGAGGCTTCGGAGAACTGTCAGAATCGGACCAGTGGACGCCGCATCTGACCCCTCTCGCGCTGCGGCCTCCGTAGCCGCCACCAGCGCCCACCCGGATCGGCGAACCGGTCCGCCCAGCGCTCTGGTGCGCAACCTGGTGGTGGGCACGCTGATCACCTTCGTGATCGCCTCTTATGTGGGCAACATCTTCATGTCGGTGCTGGTCACCGAGCGCCCACTCCTGTTCATCGCACTCAACGCTCAGAACCGCAACCTGGCCCTGGCCGCCGGGGAGCTCGATGCGTTGTCGTTCTACGTGGTCGGTTTCATCCGCCTTCTCGGCCCCGATCCGCTGTTCTTCCTGATCGGGCGGTGGTACGGAGACGGGGCCATTCGCTGGATGGAGCGCACCGCACCCTCCTATGGAGCCATCCTGCGCCAGCTCGAGCAGTGGTTCGACAAGGCCCGCCTGCTGGTGGTGGCCGTGGCACCCAACAACCCGGTGTGCCTGTTCGCCGGAGCCGCCGGCATGACCTGGGGTGCGTTCCTGGCCGCCAACGCCGTGGGCACCGTGGTGCGCCTGGTGTTGATCAGGATGTTCTCCAGCTTCTTCGAAGACCAGCTCGCATCAGTGAGGGGCTTCATCGGTGAGTACCGCTGGCCGCTCATGGCACTGTCGCTCGTGCTGGTGGCCTTCACCATCTGGGGCGACCGACGGGGCGGCCGTGAGGACGTCGAGGACCTGTTGCGCCTCGACGAGGAGATCCAGGCCTACGAAGCCGAGGTCGCGGCCGATGCCGAGTTGGCTACCCAGGCCGAGGCCGAGGCCGAGGCCGAGGTCGACCAAGACTGAGCCGGCGGGACCGGGCCCGACTGGTCGGACCGGCCGGTATCAACTGTCAGAGCCCGAGCAGGGGATCCAGGCCGATGGTCAAGCCGGGCAGGTCTGCGATGCGCTGACAGGCCAGGACCACGCCGGGCATGAAGCTGGTGCGGTCATAGGAGTCGTGGCGGATCTGGAGGGTCTGACCAGTGGTTCCCAACAGGACCTCCTGGTGGGCCACCATGCCCCGCATCCGCACCGCGTGCACCCGAATTCCGGGGGCGGCCTCTCCCCCGCGGGCACCGGGCACGGTGTGGGTGACAGTGGGATCGGGAGCCCACGAGGCGTTGGCGGCCGCCATGCGTTCGATGGTTCGCATGGCGGTGCCCGACGGGGCGTCGAGCTTGGCGTCGTGGTGGTACTCGATGACCTCGGCGGTCTCGAAGTAGGGGGCGGCCATCTCGGCGAAGCGCATCATCAAGATGGCACCGATGGCGAAGTTGGGGGCGATCAGGCAGTTCGACCGATCAAAGTCCGCTAGAAACCCGGTGAGGTCGGTTTCGGTGAAGCCGGTGGTACCCACCACAGCGTGAACTGCGTTCTCAGCACACCACGCCAGGTTGTATCGGGCGGCCTCCAGGTGGGTGAAGTCGACCATCACCGCTGGTGGGTCGGTGATGTTCTCGGCCATTCCGACGACCTCGATGTCGACATCCACCCCGGTGGCCTCGACCAGTGACTGACCGGCGGCTCCAGGGTCCACCGCCGCAACCAACTCCAGGTTCGGGGCCTCGGCTACTGCCGCGCAGACCGTGGCACCCATGCGCCCGGCCGCGCCGAATACGCCGACCGTCACCATCTGTGGGCTCACTGTTCGGACTGCTCAGACTCGCCCATACCCGCCGGCGGAGGCGGAGGCGGTATCGCTCCCATTGACGCCGGTGGCGGTGGGGGGGCCACGGCTCCCATCGAGGCCGGCGGGGGTGGCGGGGCAACGGCCCCCGATGAGGCCGGGGGAGGCGGAGGGGGAGCCGGAGCCGGCGACGGCGGGGGTGGAGCGGCAGTACCCCCGGGAGGCGGGGGCGGAGCGACCGAAGCCGCCCCGGGCGGGGGCGGAGCAGCGGCCGGACTTGCTGGTGCAGCGGGGCTCTCAGCGGACCCGCCGAGCGGGCCGTGCTCGACCTCATGAGCCTGTAGCGCGGCGGTGATCCGGGCGATCTCGGCCTCACCCTGGCCGTTGTCGCGCCCGGTCTGGGTGGCGTAGTACCAGGCTCCGAGGTCTCGCAGCAGACCATCCGCGGTCTTCTTGGCCTGCATGTCATCGAGGCGGTCCTGGCCCTGCTTGGCCGCCTGCTGGACCTGGGACATCGCCTTGTCGAGAAATCCCATGGTTCGCTCCGTTCTGCGCTAAGGGGTGGACACCAGCGAAACCAGTCGACCACCACACGATTGGGTCGGATCCCGCCCGAAGTATGGCCCACACTTCGAAGACGGAAAACGACCAGGTCCCCACGGCCTGACCTTTCGGCCACACCGCGGGGACCCAGGTTGATCGATCCCGGCCGGGGACCGATGGCAACTGCCTCAGCTCATGGCAACTGCGTCAGCTCAGCACCTCAGCCGACGCCGATGTCATCGGAGTAGTCGAGGGGATCCGTTCCCAGACTGATCTCATCACCGTCGTTGGAACCACCCCCGTCGGTATCAGCGTTGGTTGGCGAGGTGTAGTACACGTTGACCTCGTCGCCGTCCGAGAGACCATCGCTGTCCGTATCGGTCGACAGCGGATCGGTGCTGTAGAAGCCCACCTCATCACCATCAGCCAGCGTGTCGCCGTCGGTGTCAGCGTTGGTCGGCGATGTGTAATACAGGTCGAGTTCGTCCTTATCGAGCAGCGTGTCACCATCGGTATCGGTTGACAGCGGGTTGGTGGTGTAGAAGTTCACCTCCTCACCGTCGGACAGACCGTCACCGTCGGAGTCCCAATCCGTGGGATTGGTGTTGTACACGAGCATCTCGCTGCTGTCGTCCAGACCATCGCTGTCGGTGTCACCCGACAGTGGGTTGGTGTTGGAGACGAGTACCTCGTAACCGTCGGACACACCATCTCCGTCGGTGTCGGCCACCGCTGGATCCGTGTTGTAGGTGTTCACCTCCTCACCATCGGTCAGATCATCTCCGTCGGTGTCGGCCACCGCTGGATCCGTGTTGTAGGTGTTCAGCTCATCGCCGTCACCCAACCCGTCGGCGTCGGTGTCCCAGGCGGTGGGATTGGTGAGAAAGGTGTTGATCTCGTCGAAGTCGCTCAGGTTGTCGCCGTCACTGTCAGTCGAGTCGGGATTTGTCAGGTGAATGAGTACCTCGTCACCGTCTGACAGGCCATCGCCGTCGGTGTCGGTCGACAACGGATCACAGAGGTGGATGTTCACCTCACTGCCGTCGGACAGACCGTCACCGTCGGTGTCAGCCACGAGTGGGTTGGTCTGAGCATTGAGGACCTCTGCGGCATCCGACAGGCCATCACCGTCGCTGTCTGCGGCATTCGGATTGGTTCCCAGGAGCTTCGTTTCCCAGAAGTCGGAGACGCCGTCACCGTCTGAGTCGGTGGTTGGGGGGTCTCCGGCGTCATCGGGGTCGGTGCCAATGGCCAACTCAATCCAGTCCGCCAGGGTGTCACCGTCAGCATCCTGAACACCATCATTGATGCCGTTGCTGTCCTGATCGTTGCTGGATGTATTCCACCCGATCGATGCCTCGAACTGGTCGGGAACGCTGTCACCGTCGAGATCAGTCATGTCGCAGGCGCTGAGCGATATCACCGCTGCGGCGGCCAGGACACCCACCGCCACTCGACGCCCAGAACGTCGGGCCCGCTGCCGGCGGGCGGCCCGGTTGAGCTGACCTCCCGCGTTCTGCGACCCAGCCATCGTCTCGTCAGCCATCAATCTCTCCCTGAGTGTGCAACCACGCACGGACCGTGTTGTCCAGAGTCGCCATTGTCACAGCAGAGTAATCCTGAGTCAATCGGCTGTACGCCACGTCATCACCCACCTGGCGAATCTCCGAGGACTCCCAAGTCGTCGACCGGACCCACCGCACACACTGAGGCGACTGAGGACAGACACGAGGCCAGGACCCGGTTCACCTCGGTGACGGTCACCGATCGGAGCCGTTCCAACTGCTCCTCGATCGAGGTCACCACGCCCCGGGCGCACATGTGATTGCCCAGGCGGGCCATGACGCTGCCGGTGTCCTCCAGGCTGAGCTGAGCGGCACCATCCAGGTATCCCACTGCGACATCTCGCTCACGGCCAGTAACCCCGCTCTCGGCCAGTTCCGCGGCCACCCGCCCAATAATGGCCACCACCTCGGCCGACCGCTCTGGGCTGGTGCCGGCGTACGCCACGATCGATCCGGTATCGCTGTAGGCGCTCATCGCTGAGTACACCGAATAGGCCAGCCCTCGGTTCTCGCGTATCTCCTGGAACAGGCGACTGGAGAGCCCGCCGCCGAAGATCTGGTTGGCGACGCTGAGGGCGTAGCGATCGGGGTGATCAGCCGGAACACCCGGCCAGGCCAGAGCCAGGTGAGCGACATCGTGAGGTCGGTCCAGGGTGGTCAGGGATGGGCGCGGCTGGTTGTCGGGAGCGATTCGGGTTGGTCGATCTCCGCCGGTACGGGGTTCGAACCTCTCACCAGCCGCCACCACCGCCGAGTGGTCGACGGCGCCTGCCGCCACCAGTACCAGATTGGCCGGGTGATAGTGCCGTTCGAAGAAGCCGGCAATGGTCGCCCGGCCCATGGCGTGGATGGTCTCGAGCCGGCCCAACACCTCGCGACCCAACGGATGGTCTCCCCACAGAGCCTCGTGGGCCAGCGACATGACCCGGTCGTCACCTTCGTCTTCGGCCAGGTGCAACTCCTCGAGGATGACCTGTCGTTCGCTCTCCACGTCATCGTCATCGAAAGCGGGCGAGGTGACCACGTCGACCAACAGGTCCAGACCAATGGCGGCGGCGGCCGAGGGAACTCGTGTGTAGAACGCCGTGTGCTCGTGGGCGGTGTGGGCGTTCAACTCGCCGCCCACCGATTCGATGGCCTGGGAGATTTCGTGTCCGGTACGGGTGGCGGTTCCCTTGAACAGAAGATGCTCGAGAAAGTGCGACGCCCCGGCCTGGTCGGTCGGTTCATCTCGTCCCCCGACCCGTACCCAGCAGCCGAAGCTGGCCGAGCGGGCACCGGGAACCACTTCGGTGACCACGGTGAGGCCCGATGGCAGGTCGGTTCGTTCGATCGTCAATTGCGGACACTCCCGAAAACGGGGTCGG
>CAUJFC010000270.1 GCA_963169755.1 Actinomycetota bacterium
GCCGGTGAAGACGCCGGTCTTCTCGCGAGAATCGGACTGGCGGTCCAGGTCCGAGCGGTTGCGGGCCACCGTCACATAGGCATCCACCGCCTCGGCCGGCGTAGAGGCGCCACCGGTCCAGGCCGCACGGGTGTGCTCGGGCCAGGCATCAGCGGACAGCGCCCCTACCCGCGGATGCTCGGGGGCCACCACCCTGAAGGTGGCACCGAACAGGGTGTCGGGCCGGGTGGTGAACACCTCCAAAGGCCCTGCCGGGGTGTCGAAGGTGACCTGGGCGCCGGTGGAACGGCCGATCCAGTTGCGCTGCTGGGTCTTGATGGCCTCGGACCAGTCCAACAGGTCGAGATCGTCGAGCAGCCGGTCGGCGTAGGCGGTGATTCGCAGCATCCACTGCTTCATGGGCCGCCGGAACACCGGGAAGTTGCCCCGTTCGGACCGGCCGTCGGGCGTGACCTCCTCGTTGGAGAGAACCGTGCCCAACCCGGGACACCAGTTGACGGGAACCTCCGCCAGATACGCCAGGCGATGGGCGTTGAGCACCGCCCGACGACCCGACGCGTCGAGTTCGGCCCACGGGCTGCCGCCGGGGTTGGTGCCCTCGGCAGGCTGGCGGGTCCCGGCGTCCAGTTCGGCCTCCAGTTCGGCCACCGGCCGGGCCCGGCCCACCCCGTTGTCGGCTTCGGTGTCGTACCACGACCCGAAGAGCTGAAGGAAGATCCACTGGGTCCAGCGGTAGTAGTCCTCGTCGGTGGTCGAGATCGACCGCCGCGGATCGTGGGCCAACCCCAGGCGCCGAAGCTGGCGGCGCATGTTGGCGATGTTCTTCTCGGTGGTCACCCGAGGGTGGGTGTTGGTCTGAAGGGCGTACTGCTCAGCGGGCAGCCCGAAAGCGTCATATCCCATGGTGTGCATGACGTTGTGACCGGTCATGCGCAGATAGCGGGCGTAGACGTCGGTGCCGATGAAGCCCAGCGGGTGGCCCACGTGTAGGCCCACCCCCGAGGGGTAGGGGAACATGTCGAGCACGTAGGCCTTGGGACGGTCGGCTACCGCTTCGAAGCCGTCGCTCAAAGTACCGACCGGGTTGGGGGTGTGGAAGGTGCCGTCGGCTTCCCAGCGGTCCTGCCAGCGAGCCTCTATGTCGGCGGCCAGGGCGGCGTCGTAGCGATGGGCGGGCTGGTCACCTGCGGTGCCCGGAGACGGGGAAACGGACTCGTCGGCCATGGTTCGGAGGGTACCCGGCTGCCCCCACCGGACCCGAACGCACCGGACCCGAACGCACCGGACCCGAACGCACCGGACCCGAACGCACCCGGCCCGAACGTGCCCGGCCCGAACGTGCCTACTGAGCTATCGGGTGTGGTGGCGCTGGCGGGTGGACCACTGATGGTCCAAGAGGTTCTGGAGTTCCATCACCACCCGCCCTTCGGCCCGGAACAGGTCGTCGATCGAGATGACTCCCAGAATCTGACCATCCTCCGCGACGATCGGCAGTCGCCGAACCTCCCGGACCGCCATCTGACGGGCGGCGTCCAGGCTCGATGCGTGCGATGCCACCGACACCACGTCGCGGCTCATTACCGCCGACACCGGGGTGTCGGGTCCCTTGTCGGTGGCCAGGCCCCGCAGTACCAGGTCGCGGTCAGTGACGATTCCGGTCATGGTGCGATCGTCATCGATGACCACGACACAGCCGATCTGGTTCTCGGCCATGACCCGCGCTGCCTGAGAGATTGGCGCGGACTCGGAGATGAGGACGGCGGGGCAGGTTCCGGCTTCAGTGAGGCTCACGGGCATGGGCGCACCGTACCGCTCGACGATCCGGGGTGCTCGCTGCTGACCCGTCGGCGTATCAGATTGGGATCGGCGTCGATGTCGGCGTAGTCGAACAGCAGTGGCCGCAGGTCCTTGGTGCCATAGGCCCGAGTGCCGTCGACGTGGTGGGGCGACTCTGGATCTCCGCTCTGGCCGTAAGCGAGCAGGCCGACTCCCCGGGGTCCGTCATCGGTGAACTCCACCACCATCAAGAAGCTGGTGCCGTAGGTGCACTGGTAACCACCCACTGCCAGCCCGGTACGGGTGGTTCGCGCCCCCAGAGACGGGGGAAGAGCCGGTCGAGGTTCGAGGCTGGCGGTGGTCAACGAACCCACCGGGGCCAAGATGTTGACAACGGCATCGGCCTCACCTCCGCCGTGCACCGGAACCCGCACGTCGCCGCGCTGAGCCCACTGGACATCGCCCAGCCGGGCGTCTATGGCCACCCCGGCTGCCTCCAAGGCCAGCACCGCTTCGGCCAGCGCCGTGGCCACCGGATCGTGGTCGCCCTGGGGCTCGGCCAGGCCTCGGGGTGTGGCCAGGGGCTCATCGACCGACCACGGCTCAGCGAACAGAGCAGTACCCCGGTGCAGGTCGGGAGTGGGGAATCCCGCCATGAACTCCCGCCAGAGAGCAGCACCGACCGAGTCCAAGTCGAACCGACCGTCCCAGGCCGCCAACACCTCGGTTGCTGCGGCCAGAGATACCTCCCGGCCCCCCACCGACACCGTCATTGCACTACAGCGCCCCACCACCTCGTCGCGCAGGAGATCAGCCGAGAGACTGGTGTTGGCCAGCACCGCTTTGGCCACCACCTCCACCGAGACGCCCCCTCTAGTGGCCAGGTCCTGGGTGACCGCCATGTTCTGGCGGGTGCGCAACGTGCGAGGGGTGCGCTCGAAGCCGTGGAACACCGAGTAGCCCTCGAGCGGAGAATCAGGGTGGGTGAGCCAGTGGCTGTCGTTGGCGTTGGCCACCACGTCGCGTCGCTCGAGCTGAGGCAGGCGAGGGTGTCCGACTATCCCGGGTCGCAGGGCGTCGGGGTCGTCGATCCAGTCGTCACCCGGATCACTTCCGTCGAGAAGCGGAACCCGACTCTCATAAAGCAAGGCCGCGATCGGATCCGAAGTCAGCCGGTCGCGGAAGCGTTGCTGGGCGTCAGCCGAAAGGTTGGGGGTGGCGGAGGCATCGATGTACCAGACCCGCCCGGTGCGATCGGCTGCCAGGGTGTTGACCCAAGGCATTCCCTGGGTGCGGGCGAAGCTGGCCTGGAACTCATCCATGTCGCGGGCCAGTCCCATGGCCACGAACTGTTCCAGCACCGCGGTGTTGCCCCGGTTGGCGTCACGGAACGCGAAGCCAACATCCATGCCCCACCCCACCAAGGGGAGGTTCACCATGGGGCCGTGATGGGTGCTCCACAGGGTGCGTTCCACTGTGGTCTCGACGCCGTCTGCCAACACCACCACCTGGTGGCTGGTCGGTTCCATCTGGCGCTCGGCTTCACCGTGAAGGTACGTCGTGGGTTGCCCCTCGACCAGGTTGATACGAAACAGGGTGAACCGGTTGCCAGCAGAGAAGGTGTGGCTCCAGCCCAGCTCGGCGTTGAACCCCATCTGAACCCCGGGCGCGCCCAGCAGCGACACGCCGTAGACGTCGAGTTCACCGGGAATCTGTAGATGGCACTCCCAGAAACGTCCCTCCCCGTGCCACGGGAAATGGGGATTGGCCATCACGATCCCGTGGCCCGAGGCGGTCACGTCTCCGCCGAAGGCCCAGCCGTTGCTGGCCATCCCCGGTTGGGCACCGCCCAGAGCTGACATGGGTGAAGGGGCCACGGGGCCGTCGGGACCGGGGGCCTCGGCCCGGCCGATCACCTGAGCCAGATTCCGACCGCTCCCCATGAGCGCCACGTCGCCCAGGTAGGCATAGACGTCCAACTCGTCAATGGGACGAACCCAGGGCGCATCTCGACACCAGGCCACCAGCTTGTCGGTCGAGCGTGCCTCGTCGAGCCAGGCGTTGTATCCGGCGGCGTAGCCGGCGACCAACTGCTGGATATGGGCGGGTTGGGCGTCACGCAGAGCCGGGGCATCGGCCACAACACCCAAGGCCAGGTACCCGAAATCGCTGGCCAGGTGGCAGTCCTCGGGGCCTGGCCCCAGGAACCGGGCACGTTCGCTGCGCACCTTGAGGATCTGGTCTGCGATGGTCGCCAGGTGATCGCGAGCGCAGGCGTAACCCTGGCCGTAGCCGAGGCCCAGCCAGTTGTCGGCCCGGATGTGCGCCACGCCGTGGGTGGTCCAACTGATCTCAGCGTCCATCCGGTCTCACTCCTCGTCCAGTGACTCGTCGTATTCCCCAGCCGCTCGCATCCGAGTCTGCTCGTAAAGCTCGATGGCTTCTCGGAGTCGCCAGGGGTGGACCACGTCGGTCAGCATCTCGGCTGTGGGGAAAGCGTCCTCGATCTCTCTGATCAACATCTCACGGTCAGACATGGAACGGGCGGTGGCCAGGAGGGTTGCTGAGTCGTCGTCGCCCGACTTGAACAGCATCAGATAACCGGTATCCACGTCGTCACCACTGAGCTGCCAGGTGGTGGCGTGCTCGGTGGGGGTTGCCAACCGGCCGGCGAAGGTCTCGACCTCTTCTGAGGTGGCCCCCGTGTCCCAGGTGGTCAATGAGAACACCACCGGACGCCCGCGGTCGGTCAGCTCAGGTAGCTGGTCGATATCGGTGATCAGGCGGAAGGTGATGGTTGCACCTTCGGGAGTGGTGGCGTCCACCTCGGCCAGCACGTCAGCCTCGGCGTCATCGAGCAGCACCCATATCAGCCCCGGCCACCAGGAATCACCCACCGGCAGGAGCCGCAGCCAGACCAGGTCACCGACATCCAGGTCGTATGACCCGCGGCGCAGTACGGCATTGATCAGACCATCGTCGGGGTGGTTCCAGGCACTGAGGGTCATCTGCTCACCGGCAATCTCCTCTACCCGATAGACACCGGGGCGCTGACGGGCCAGGAAATCCTCGGCCAGAGCGACATCGGCTGGGTCGAGCAACGGACGGTAGGTCGCCAGCCAGGCCGCCAGCCCACCCCCGGCGAACAACCCGGCCTCGCTGATCTGGTCGGCGGCGAAGTCCATCGTGGAACGTTCGCCCTCTCCGAGAGCCAGGTCCAGGTGGGGATCGCCGAACTGCTCCTGATGTTCACGGGCGCGTACCAGCAACCACCAGGCCCGGGTCACAGGGGTCATCTCGGTGCGACCCAGATGGCACTGCTTGAACTTGCGTCCCGACCCGCACGGACAGGGTTCGTTGCGTCCAACCGACGGATGCAGCTCTCGGTCCAGGGCCCTCAGGTTGGTCAGCTCGGCGTCATCGGCGGTGCGGACCACCGAAAGAAGACGGAGAGCCTCGCTCACATGGCCTCGGTTCGATTCGGCCCGGTAGCGGCATTCAACTGCGGGCATCCACATCGGGTCCACCGCCAGCGCGGAGTCGGTTGCTGCCACGAAGGC
>CAUJFC010000271.1 GCA_963169755.1 Actinomycetota bacterium
ACGAAGTCGCGGTCGTCACGCCACTCGGAGAACAGCCCCTTCTCGAAGCCGGTGCGCTCCACCTGCTTGAGCCAGTCCGATGGGATGATCTGGTCGGTGTCGACGTCGGAGCGGTCGAGGGGGACGGCGGTCCCGGTGACGATGTGAACGGCTTCCATGGTGATGACTCCTGGCGATGGGGGCGGAAAGGTCTGGTGGGGCGCGGCGGGTGAGCGGACCGAAGGTCGCGGTCCTCAGAGGTCAGCCGGAGTGGCGAAGTGTCCGGCGATGGCGGTGGCGGCCGCCACCGCCGGTGACACCAGGTGGGTGCGCCCGCCGCGGCCCTGGCGGCCCTCGAAGTTGCGGTTGCTGGTGGAAGCCGAGCGCTCTCCGGGTGCCAGCTTGTCGGGGTTCATGGCCAGACACATGGAACAGCCCGGGTCACGCCAGTCGAAGCCGGCTTCGGTGATCACCCGGTCGAGGCCTTCGGCCTCGGCCTGGGCCTTCACCGCCCAGGATCCGGGTACCACCAGGGTGCGCATTCCCGATGCCACCCGCCGGCCGCGGGCCACCTCGGCGACGGCGCGCAGGTCTTCGATGCGACCGTTGGTGCACGATCCGATGAACACCGTGTCGACGGCCACTTCTTTCAACGGGGTGCCGGCCGTTAGACCCATGTACTCGAGGGCTCGTTCGGCGGCCTGGCGTTCCACCGGGTCGGCGAAGCTGGAGGGGTCGGGCACCCGCTCGGTGATGGGGGCTACTTGGCCGGGGTTGGTACCCCACGAGACGTGGGGGAAGATCTCGGCAGCGTCGAGACGGACCTCCTTGTCGAAGGTGGCGTCGTCGTCGGTGGCCAGCATCTGCCAGTAGGCGACGGCTTCATCCCAAGCGGCGCCGGACGGGGCGTGGGCCCGGCCAGCCAGATAGTCGAAGGTGGTCTGGTCGGGGGCGATCATGCCGGCCTTGGCTCCGGCTTCGATTGACATGTTGCACACCGTCATTCGACCCTCCATCGACAGGGCGCGGATGGCTGAACCGCGGTACTCGGCGATGTGGCCGATACCGCCGCCGGTGCCGATACGCCCCAGGATGGCCAAGATGATGTCCTTGGCGGTGGATCCCGCAGGGAGCTCACCATCCACAGTGATGGCCAGGGTCCGGGCCGGGGCCTGCGGGAGGGTCTGAGTGGCCAGAACGTGCTCCACCTCGCTGGTACCGATACCGAAGGCCAGAGCCCCGAAGGCGCCGTGGGTGGAGGTGTGGGAGTCGCCGCACACCACCGTCATGCCCGGCAGGGTCAGCCCCTGCTCGGGGCCGATGATGTGGACGATGCCCTGACCGGGGGTGCCCATTGGATGGATGGTGATGCCGAACTCGGCACAGTTGGCGCGCAGCGTCTCGACCTGCTTGCGCGAGATCGGGTCGGCAATCTCGAGGTGGGTGTCGGCGGTGGGAACGTTGTGGTCCTCGGTGGCCACCGTCAGGTCGGGACGGCGGACCGAACGCCCGTTCATCCGCAGGCCGTCGAAGGCCTGCGGGCTGGTGACCTCGTGGACGAGATGGAGGTCGATGAACAGCAGGTCGGGCTCGCCGGGTTCGTGGGCCACCACATGGGCGTCCCAGACCTTCTGGCTCAGGGTCTTCGGTGCTGACATCGGTGCTCCTCGAGACTCGCGTCTGGTTGTGCATCTCATTATATGAGACATAGAATCCAGTTAATGAGACAGACGATACCCGTGGGGAACCAGATGGCCAAGTCCTGCTGGCCTCGGCGTGCGGCTGACTACGAACCTGGCGTTCGTCTGCTCGGTGAGCGGGAGGTGCCCGGTGCCCCGTGCTGAGTTTCACGCCCCCACGATCACCTCGGGCGTCGGAGTGCTGGACCGGTCAATGGCTGTGCTGTCGGCGGTGGCGGCGGGGGATGGGCCACTGAGTCTCGGGGAGCTGGTCGAATCGACGGGGTTGCCCAGAGCCACCGCCCATCGACTGGCCGCCGCCCTGGAGTTGCACGGCCTGCTCCGGCGATCAGGAGATGGGCGCTACGCCCTCGGACCCCGGTTGATGGCCCTCGGTCGTCTGGCCGGCGACGCCTGGCCCTGGTCGGACCTGGCCCGCCCAGCCCTGGAGATGTTGCGAGACGAGACCGGTGAATCAGCGCAGCTCTACGTGCGTGACGGCGACTCCCGGGTGTGTCTGGCGTCGCTGCACTCGGGGCACGAGTTGCGCACCATCGTTGACGAGGGAGCCGTGTTGCCTCTGGGGGTCGGCTCGGCCGGGCGGATCCTGTCGGGGGAGCAGTCCCCGTCGGGCTGCATCGCCAGTCTCGGTGAACGGGCGGGGGGAGTGGGGTCAGTGAGCTCCCCGGTGGTGGTCAATGGCCAGGTGGTGGCCGCAGTAGGGATCTCGGGGCCGCTGGCCCGGCTGGGAGATGACCCGGCCGCTCGTTACGGCACCGCGGTGGCCAGGGCTGCCGCCGCGGTGGGGGCAGCGATAGCGAGTGCCGGTAGCTGACGAGTTGCCCAGGAGTCCGGTCAGGACGCCTGGAAGTCGTCTACCGACATCAGTTCGGCGATCTCGACGGTGAGCTCGGCACCGGTCGGGGTCTTGTAGGTGACCATGTCGCCCACCTTGTGGCCCATCAGCGCCTCGCCCAGAGGTGAACCGGGCGACATGATGTCGAGACCCTCGACCCGCTCCTCGATGGAGCCCAGCAGGTATCGCTCCACATCGTCGTCGCCCTCATAGAGGAGACCCACGATGAGACCGGTCTGGACGATCTCAGCGGCCGAGCTCTCCACGATCTCGGCGTTCTCGATGAGGCGGGCCAGGTGAATGATGCGGCCCTCCATCTTTCCCTGCTCCTCCTTGGCGGCGTGGTAGTCGCCGTTCTCGGAGAGGTCACCCAGTTCTCGCGCCGCTTCGATCTTGCGGGCGATCTCGAGGCGGCCCCGGGTCACGAGGTCGTCATGCTCAGCCTTGAGCCGGTCGAATGCAGCCTGGGACAGGTGAACGGGTTCAGCCATCTGCCCAAGATAGAGCGCCGGTGCGACTCCGACGCTCCCGATGGTGTGTCCCCGGTGGTGCTGGACGGGCGTACCCGTCGGCTCGGGGTATCGGCGATGGTGGATATGGCTCTGTTCAGTACAGGGCGCGTGCCGTGGGGCGTCCGGCGGTCACGGCAGCGCCTGCGGTGGCCAGCAGGACGAACACCAACGTCAGCAGATCGTCCTGGTAGGCCGAGCGCACGACATCCACGGCGGCACCGGTGCCGTTCCACAACGGCGCATCCGCTCCGAGCTGGGTGATCGCCAGTGAGCGGCTGATGAAGTACTGGGCGACGGAGAGCGAGAAAAGCGTCAGTATCCCGGCCAGAGCGCCGAGAGCGCCTGAACCTCGACGGGATCCGCTCAATACTCCCTGCCCGACGAGGAGCCCCAGAATCAGGGCGAGGTAGGGAAACTGGGTCTCGGTCACTACCACCACCAGCCACCACAGAGCAGCGGCCACCGCGGCGGCGGCGGCTCCCACCAGCACTCCATCTGCCACCCGGGCTCCAGTGACGTCAGATCGGGGGCTGGCCTCGATCGTGCTGGCTGGGGCCGGTGGATGGGGTCGGTTGGTTGATCCGGGGAGCAGGGCGGGAATCGAGTCGATCCCGGGCGGCTCGTCGCCGGGGCCCGTCGAACCGGTCGGCCCCGCGACAGCACTGGACCGGGCCGCGGGACCGATGGCGGGGACCGGAGGAGGAGCGGTGGGTACCGGGGCATCGGGCGACATGGTCAGCGGCCCGACCCGCACCCCTTCTGGCAGTGGTAGCCCGGGCGGATCGTCGAACGCGCCGTCGCGGTTGCGGTCCCGGAAGATGCGGGTGCGGCCTCGACGTTCGATTCCGGCGTGGGATCCTGCGCCGACCGGAGAAGGGCGGTCGTGGTCGGAGGTGTCAGTGACCCGGGCGGCCCGAGTGACGCGCTTCTTGCCGGGGTCCTTGGCGACCATGGGGGGCAGGCTCGGTGCTCGCGAACCGGCTCCGGATTCAGCTCCGGCGGACTTGAGATCATCGTGGTCCCAGGTATCGGAGAGATTGTCGTCGGTACCCGCCGACCCGTCACTGGACACCACCGGTCCAGCCAGTGGCTGCGCGCTGAGCGGCGGAGGCAGTGGTGCACCGGGGCTGGTTGGCTCGCTCGACTCGGGGTCACGGCGGGGGCGGAGTGCACTGGGACCGACGGGCGACATGGTTGGGGCTGAGAAATTCGGCGGCAGGGCAGGTCCCGGAGGTGCTTTCGGTGAGCCGCCGTTCGGGCGTTCCAATCGGGTCACAGAAGGAGGGGCCGCGGATGGCGTGGGTTCGAGAGCCGAGGCCTCGGCGATCGATGCCATCGGCGGTGGTGGCAGTTGGGGCTCTCGCGTCGGTGGCGGAGGCAGCGCCGTACGAGGGTCGTCGGCATAGGGAAGGTCGAACGCGCTATGGGTGTCGATTCCAGCAACTGGCAGCAGTGGGGTACCGGAGTCCTCGTCGGGCTGGTCGAAGGTAGAAGCCATGGTCATGATCACCTCGGAGTCGCCCGGGGGACGCGACTCACAGTGAGCCCTATCGGCCGATCGAAGCGCTTCGTGAATCGGTGCCGGCTGATTCCTGATGCCGCCTCAGTGCGGCTCCTGGTAACAACTCATTGTGGATGGTGAGAGTCGGAGGTCTACACTGCCTCCCATGTTTCCCCTCAACCCGGTAAACATCATCGGGTAGCGCACGCCGACCCCCGGTGTGCGCTCAGGCCGTCCACTTCGGTGGGCGGCTTTTTCGTTCCCGGCCCGGCGTTTCGAGGGTCGGCCCGACAGTCCCAGATCAGAACATTTGGCCCCCGAGCGGGGGCGGTAGAACGGAGCAATGGTGGCGCACAGGATCGCAGTGATCGGCGGCGACGGAATCGGGCCCGAGGTGGTGGCCGAGGCCCTCAAGGTCGTTCGGGCTGCTGGAGTTGAACTGGACACCACCGACTTCGATCTTGGCGGAGCCCGTTACCTGAGAGACGGCACCGTGCTTCCCGACGAGGTACTCGACGAACTCCGATCCTTCGATGCGATCCTGCTCGGAGCGGTAGGTACCCCAGATGTACCTCCCGGTGTGATCGAGCGTGGCCTGCTGCTGAAGATGCGCTTCGCCCTCGACCAGTACGTCAACCTGCGGCCCTTCGTACTGGCCGAATCCGGGACCGACTTCATGGTCGTGCGCGAGAACACCGAAGGGACCTATGCCGGCGAAGGCGGCTTCCTGCGTAAGGGAACTCCCCACGAGATCGCTACCCAGGGGTCGGTCAATACCCGTCTGGGGGTCGAGCGGGTGATCCGCTACGCATTCGAACTGGCGGCGTCGCGCCCCCGCCGACACCTCACGATGGTGCACAAGACCAACGTCCTCACCTTCGCTGGCGATCTCTGGCAGCGCACCTTCGACGAGGTGGCAGCCGAGTACCCCCAGGTGACGACCGCCTACAACCATGTCGACGCCGCGTGCATCTACTTCGTCCAGGACCCTCAGCGCTACGACGTGATCGTCACCGACAACCTGTTCGGCGACATCCTCACTGACCTCGGTGGGGCGGTGTCGGGCGGAATCGGCTTCGCCTCCTCAGGGAACCTCGATCCCAGCCGCCGGGCCCCATCCATGTTCGAGCCGGTGCACGGCTCGGCCCCCGACATCGCCGGACAGGCCAAGGCCAACCCGATCGCCGCCATCCTGTCGGCGGCCATGATGCTCGATCTGCTCGGCGAGACCGATGCGGCCGAGAGGATCCGCAAGGCCTGCGCCGCCACCACCGAGTTGACCGCCAGTACCCCCGAGATCGGCGACGCCGTCGCAGCTCGACTCTGAAACAGACCCAGTACCGGTTATCCAACCATCGTTCACACATTCCGTCCCGGCGCTCAGCCGCCGTTTCCGATAGGGGATCCAATGCCCATCACTCCCACCTCCAAGATCTGGATGAACGGAGAACTCGTCGACTGGGATGCCGCCCAGATCCACGTGCTCACCCACTCCCTGCACTACGGCATGGGCGTGTTCGAGGGCATCCGCGCCTATGAGACCGCGCAGGGGCCGGCGGTGTTCCGGCTCACCGATCACATGGAGCGGCTGCACCGCTCGGCGCGCATCATGATGATGGAGTTGCCCTACTCGGTCGAAGAGCTGGTCGAGGCCACCAAAGACGTTGTGCGGGCCAGCGGCCTGGCGAGCTGCTACATCCGCCCCATCGCCTATTACGGCTACGGAGAGATGGGCCTCAACACCTTGCCCTGCTCGATCGATGTGGCCATCGCCTGCTGGCCATGGGGGGCCTATCTCGGCGACGACGCCCTCACCAAGGGCATCCGTCTCAAGACCTCGTCGTGGACTCGTCACGACCACAACACCATGCCGCCGGCCGCCAAGACCACCGGTAACTACGTCAACTCTTCGTTGGCCAAGGTCGAAGCGCTCAAGGCGGGCTACGACGAAGCCATCATGTTGAACAAGGCCGGGCTGGTCAGCGAGTGCACCGGCGAGAACGTTTTCGTGGCCCGCAACGGCGTTCTGCTGAGCCCTCCGCTGTCTGCCGGCGCCCTCGAGGGCATCACCCAGGACAGCGTCATGACCATCGCCCGAGACCTTGGATATGACTGCCAGCTCGGCGAGCTCACCCGCTCAGATGTCTACGTGGCCGACGAGATGTTCCTGTGCGGCACCGCCGCCGAGGTCTCGGCGGTCAACTCACTCGATGACCGGGCGATTCCCTGCCCTGGACCCATCACCACCGCGGTTGGCGAGGAATACCACCGGGCGATCCGCGGCCAGGTCGATCGTTACAAGGACTGGGTCGAACACGTCGGTTGACGGTCCGGTCGGCCGCCCTTCGGAGGCGGCGCACCCCGACCGAGGAACTAGAGGACTGCAATGAGCGAGAACCATGACTCCGGAGCTGATCCGGTAGCCGAGTTGCCGCCCCGGGATCCGGGGCTGCCAGAGGCGGTCGAGATCTACGACACCACCCTGCGCGACGGCGCCCAGCTCGAAGGCATTTCGCTCACCGTCGACGACAAACTCCGGATCGCCGACGCGCTCGACGAATTGGGTGTGCAGTTCATCGAAGGAGGTTGGCCGGGAGCAAACCCCAAGGACATCGAGTTCTTCGAGCGGGCCGGCCAGGAACTGCGCTTCGAGAGGTCCACCCTGGTGGCCTTCGGCTCCACCCGTCGCCCCCGGGGCAAGGTCGATGATGATCCGACCCTGCGCAATCTGCTGGATGCCGGCACCTCGGCGGTGTGCATCGTGGGCAAGACATCGGACTTCCACGTGACCGATACTCTGCGCACTTCTCTGGAAGAGGGCGAGGCAATGGTTGCCGACTCGGTCCGCTTCCTCACTTCGGCCGGTGTACGGGTTCTGTTCGACGCCGAGCACTTCTTCGACGGGTGGAAACACAACCCCGAGTACAGCCTCCGCCTGTTGGAGGCCGCGGCCGAGCAGGGAGCGGAGACCCTGGTGCTCTGCGACACCAACGGTGGCTCGTTGCCTCATGAGGTAGAGGCAATCGTGCGCGAGATCACCGGCCATTTCCGAGATGACGTGAAGGTGGGGGTTCACCTCCACGACGACACGGGCTGTGGGGTGGCCAACGCCCTGGCCGGTGTGCGGGGTGGGGCCGTGCAGGTACAGGGAACCATCAACGGCTACGGCGAACGTACCGGCAACTGCAACCTGACGACCATCATTCCCAACCTGAGTCTGAAGATGGGCATCCGGACTCTGCCGGAAGGGCGCCTGGCGCGTCTCACGTCGGTGTCCAACCGCGTGGCCGAGATCGTCAACATGACTCCGGACCCACAGGCCCCCTATGTGGGAACGTCGGCCTTCGCTCACAAGGCCGGGTTGCACGTCTCTGCCATCGCCCGTCGCAAGGATGCGTACGAACACGTTGATCCCGACCTGGTGGGCAACGACACCCGGTTCGTGGTGTCGGAGATGGCCGGCAAGGCAACCCTCGATCTGAAGGCCCGTGAGCTGGGTCTGGACCTCGATGGACCGGTGCTGGCGACTGTCATCGATGAGCTCAAGAACCTGGAACACGAGGGCTACCACTTCGAGGCGGCCGATGCGTCGCTGGAGCTGCTCATGCGGCGGGCCACCGGCTGGGTGCAACCCTTCTTCGAGCTCGAATCGTTCCGGGTGATCGTCAGCGAAGCCGACGACCTCCGTCACGACACCGAGGCCATTGTGAAGCTGGTGGTCGATGGTGAGCGGGTCATGCGTATCGGCGAGGGCAATGGTCCGGTCAATGCTCTCGACACCGCGGTACGAGCCGCCATCGGTTCCCGCTTCCCCCAACTGGCCAAGGTTCACCTCACCGATTTCAAGGTGCGGGTCCTGGACACATCGAAGGGCACTGGCGCCGTCACCAGGGTGCTGATCGACTCGACCGATGGTCGCCGTACCTGGTCAACCATCGGTGTGAATCCCAACGTGATCCTGGCTGCCTGGCAGGCGCTGGAGGACTCACTGGTGTACGGACTGCTCCACGCCGGGGACTCCGAGCTGGCCACCGAGTCACACTGACGATCGCTGAGGACCAGTAACTCCCGCTCCGCTCGAGTCGCCTACTCGGGACCGGAAGGCCGCGGGCGCTAGCGTCGGCACCGCTATGGCCGCCCCCAAGTTCGCTCCGGTCCCGCCCACTCATCATCCCCGGGACTACCAGTCGCCGCCTCGTCGGTTCGACGAGTGGACGTTCGAGCACCGTCCAGCCGAGCTGACCACCGGTCAGCCCGACCCCGACAAGGGGCGGATGGGCGCTCCCGGTCCCGATCAGGGCTACGTGCTGAAGCTCATGCCACTGATGCGTTCCAAGCTGCACCTGACCATCGGAGAGCAGCAGGCGGCCGTGGAGCGTGGAGCGGCGGCAGTGGCACTGAAGCGGGCTTCATTGTTCGGCCGTGCTCCAGTTGTGCACGACCTGACGGTGGCCTTGACCATCTGGGGTTTCCTGGATCCCCAGGCGCCAGTGGAACTGGTTGATGAGCGTCGGCGACGCTTCGAAGGTGTCCACCACACCGCGGCGCACTACCCCGAGCTGCGGGCCATCGCCGATGCGGTGCCGTCGGAGGTTCTGCGACGGACCCCAGCCGAGGTCGAAGCCGCGTACCGGGCCGACTGGGCCAGCCAACTCGACCTGCGCTGACCGGGTAGGGCGATCGCCAGATCGGGGGGCAGTTGATCGGACTCGCGGCCACCCGTTGGCCTTGGGCCTGCGAGGATGTCGGGGTTCGGACTGATCGCGGAGAGCGCCATGAAGATCGACTCTGATGGCTACCCGTTCGTTGCGGCCGGTCTGGTGCCCGCCGTGATGGCGGCCTTCCGGCGGCGGTGGTGGCCGGCGGCAGGCTTCACCGGGTTGGCGGTCGCGCTGGGGGCGTTCTTCCGAGATCCCGATCGGCGGCCCGACTCTGTTCTGCTGCCCGATGACGTGGTGATAGCCCCGGCCGACGCCCGCGTCACCTACGCCGGGCCGGGCCAGGTGGGTGTAGCTCCCGAGGGTGAATGGCAGCAGGTGAGCATGTTCCTGTCCGTGGCTGACGTGCACATCAACCGCGCCCCCTACGGGGGAGTGGTCACCGACCTGCGCTACCGACCCGGGCGATTCCTGGCTGCCTACAAGGCTGAGAGCGCTCACCAGAACGAACGCAGCGAGATCACGGTCTGCTCGGTGGTGGATGGAGAGGAGCGGATCGTCCACTTCCGTCAGATCGTCGGGGTTCTGGCCCGACGGGTGGTCACCCGCGTCGTGGTGGGCGACCGCCTGGTGGCGGGGCAGCGGATCGGTCTGATGAAGTTCGGCTCGCGAATGGATGTGTTCGTACCGATGCAGGCTGAGCTGGCCGTGGCGACTGGGCAGAGGGTGGTGGCAGGCGAGACCGTCATCGCCCGTTTCGGAGCGGCTTGCGATGGCTGAGGCGGATCGGATGGGCACCGATGTAGCCGAGGCGACTACCCGGCGTCGGCGATTTCGCTTCCGGCTGGTGTCGCCCACGGGGGCCCCGGTGGTGGCCCCGGATCGGCTCGACGAGCGCAGCCGGCTGGGGGCGATGCTCCCCAGCCTGTTCACCCTGGTCAACTTGTTGTGCGGGTTCTCCAGCATTCTCTCCTCGATCGACGGCCGCTACCGTCACGCGGCCGCGCTGGTGGCGGTGGCGATCTTGTTCGACATCGCCGATGGTGCGGTGGCGCGTGCGGTCGGCGCCATCACCCCGTTCGGGTTGCAGTTCGACTCGCTCGCCGACCTCACATCGTTCGGCATGGCCCCGGCGCTGCTGCTCTACAACCGATCACTCAACCAGCTGTACTGGGTGGGTTGGTTGGCAGCCGGCCTCTGGTTGGCGTGCGCGGCTTTTCGGTTGGCACGGTTCAACGTCACCATCGATCCGCACTCTGACAAGCGCTACTTCATCGGACTGGCCAGCCCGGGAGCGGCCGGGGTGGTGATCGCCACCGTGTTCGCTTTCGATCCTCCTCAGTCCGGATGGCAACGGTGGATGCCGGTGGTGGTGGCGGTGGTACCGGCATTGCTCATGGCCTCGTCCTTCCGGTTTCGGTCGTTCCGCAATCTGGTGTCACCACCGGCGGATCGCCGGTGGGTGACCGTGGTGGTGGGGGGCGTATTCGTTGTGGCCCTGGCCAGCTTTCCGGCGGCCACCGGGGTGGTGGTTGCATACGGGTATGTGCTGTCCTCGCCGTTGGGGTGGCTGACGGCACCGGTTCGCAGGAGGGTCCTGGGGGAGGATTCGGTGGCTCCCCCTCGGCATCGTCTGCCGTCGGTTTTCATGCCCGAGGTCGACGCGGTCGACGATCTCTGCCAGGACTCATAGGCCGGGCGGACCGAGGTCGCGCGCCCGGTCGGACTGACCTTGGAGTTACCTGACCAGGGTAGGGACGTCGGTACCATTGCGAGGTGACCAGCCCAGTTCGTGTCCGATTCGCCCCGTCACCCACCGGATACCTGCACGTGGGTTCGGCCCACTCGGCGCTGGCCAACTGGCTGTTCGCCCGTCAGAACGACGGCCAGTTCCTGCTTCGTATCGAGGACACCGACGCAGAACGCAACCGTCCGGAACTGATCGACAACGTTCTGGAGATGTTGCGCTGGTTGGGCCTGGAATGGGACGGAGAGCCGGTCCACCAGAGTGACCGGGGCGATCTTTACCGCCAAGCCGCGGCGCGGCTGGTATCGGCGGGAGCGGCGTACTACTGCTCGTGTACCGGCGAGGATGTCCAGGAGCGCAACCGTCAGGCCGGTGGAAAGCCCGGCTACGACGGCTTCTGCCGGGACCGCAACCTCGAGGCGGGGCCCGGACGGGCTCTACGGTTTCGTACTCCGGTCGAGGGCCGCACCGGCTGGACCGATCTGGTGCGCGGCGAGATTTCGTTCGCCAACGCCGACATCGAGGACTTCGTGGTGCTCAGGGGCAACGGTGCACCGATGTTTCTGCTGGCCAATGCCTTCGACGATGCCGACATGGGCATCACCCATGTGATCCGGGGCGAGGACCACGTGAACAGCACCCCCAAATACCTCATGCTGCTCGACGCCCTGGGGCTGGCTGCGCCCAAGGCGTTCGCACACATGCCGCTGCTGGTCAATGAGGGGCGCAAGAAGTTGTCCAAGCGCCGAGATGATGTGTCGGTGGCCGACTACCGGAGTAGGGGATACCTGGCCGAAGCCATGGTCAACTACCTGGCCCTCCTGGGGTGGGGGCCGGCCGACGGTGTCGAGGTCCGGCCGATCGCCGAGATCCTGGAGCTGTACCGCCTGGAGGACGTCAACGCCTCGCCCGCCTTCTTCGATCAGAAGAAACTCAGCTTCGTCAACGCCGAGAAGATCCGGGCCCTGCCCACCGAAGCCTTCCTGGCGGCAGCCGAGCCGTTCCTCACCCGGGGCGAGCCAGCCCGGGCCGCCCTGACATCGCTGGCAACCGAGGTGCAGGAACGGGTGCGGACCCTGGACGAGATCGAACCGATGATCGAGTTCCTGGTGGTCGACGAGGTCACCTTTGACGAAGCGTCGTGGGCCAAGGTGATCACCAAGGGACGCAACGTCGCCGAGATGGTCGATGCCACGGTGGCCGAACTCGAGGCGGTGGTGAACTCGCCAGACGGGGCGGCCGGCTGGACACCCGACGCCTTGCAGGCTGCCGTCTCGGCCGCGGCGGTCAAAGCGGGCCTGGTCAATGCTGAAGGTGCTCCACAGCTTTCGAAGGCCCAGGGGCCGGTCCGTCTGGCGGTCAGTGGCCGCTCGGTCGGGCCTCCCTTGTGGGAGTCACTGGCGGTCCTGGGTCCGGAACGGACACTGGCTCGCCTCCGGGAGTTGCGGGCCCGGCTGGGCTGATGAGTACGTCGGCTTCCCGCCCCGGGAGCAGGAGTCGCAGACGCGTCGGGCGGGTGGGGTTGGTGGCGCTGACGGGATTCATCCTCACGGTGTCGTACCTGGGGGCAACCTTCATGGTGGTCAGCCACGCATCGAAGCAGGACGGCAGGGTTCCAGCCGACGCCATCGTGGTGCTGGGTGCAGCTCAGTACAACGGTCGGCCTTCACCGGTGCTGAGGGCCCGACTCGACCACGCTCTCGACCTGTACCGCGATGGCTTGGCCCCGGTGGTAGTGGTCACCGGCGGACGGCAGGAGGGCGATCGATTCACCGAGGCAACTACGGGCTACAACTACCTGCGTTCGCACGGCCTGGCCGATGAGGTGATCCGAAAGGAAGTGCAGGGGTCGAGTACCTACGAGTCGCTGGCGTCGGTGGCTCGGTTTCTCCGTGCCGAAGGCTTGAACGACGTGGTGCTGGTGTCGAGCCCGGCCCACAGCCGCCGGGTGGCCGACATTGCCCGGGAGGTCGGGATGAGGGCCACGGTGTCTCCCACCGTTGGGAAACCATCGCTGAGGACCCTGCTACGCGAGACCGCAGCGGTAGCGGTCGGGCGGGTGATCGGCTATCGCCGACTGGACAATCTGGGCCGTTGACTACCTCGACGGCGGGGTCCTTTTGAACCAATGTTCAAGGAAATTCATCCTCTGACAGTGGATTTCATGGAGCCACAAAGGTATCGAGGCTTTGTTTCCGATGAGAGAAATGTCACACTTCGTGCGGGTCCGCGCGCATTTTGCGCCGAGAGGGACCGGCCCGAAGCCTCCTACCACGAGGAATATTCTCCAATGAAGCGTCGCCTACTTGTGGTCGCCATCGCGCTGATGGTGCTCGCCGGCTGTACTCCGAGTCTGATCTCGGTCCCAGGGGAGGGGCGGATCGTTCCGTCGGGCTCTCTCAACGTCAGCGGCGAGATTCCTGAGGAGTATGCCGCTGGCGGAACGTTGACCGTCAATGGTGCCCCGGTGTCGGTCAACCCGGACCGTACTTGGG
Source organism: Actinomycetota bacterium (assembly GCA_963169755.1). GTDB lineage: Bacteria > Actinomycetota > Acidimicrobiia > Acidimicrobiales > Iamiaceae > Aquihabitans. The sequence goes on from CAUJFC010000271.1 coordinate 13,428, forward strand.
CGGCGGTACTGGGCGTCGCAGGGCCCGACGGGAGCGTGCGGGTGGTGGAGGCCATCTACACCGAGCCCGACGGAACCGCGCACCGTCAGCGCACCGCCGTGGTCGTCGGCCCCGAACTGGTGACCGGGCAGCACTCGCCCGACGGTGTGGGAATGCGCTTCACGAACACCGCGCTCACCAACCTGGGGCCGGTGATCAATGGCCTCGCCGGCTCGTCCTTCGACATCAGCGGCATGATCTTGGCCCAGAGCCCACTGATTCCGCCCACTGACGCCGGAGCCGGGACCACCATCACCGGCGACGCCTACGAGGCAGGTGCCGGCGGAGTGAACCTGTCTGTTGGTTCAACCACCTCGGGTGTGAACGTAGACGTGACCATCAGTGACCTGTATCTCGGTCTCGACCTTCAGCTCAGTGGCCTGATCAGTGGCCCCTGCAAGCTCGAGGTGCAGGTGCCGTCGACCACCATCGATGCCACCTTCGACCTGGCGCCAGCGGCTGGTTCACCGTCCAACGTCGACGTGAACATGGTGGGTGCTCCGGTGGTGGCCACCAACAACGTTTCCTACGAGTTCATCTCCGGTGTCTGTGATCCGGGTACTCCGCTGCTGGGCAGCATCATCAACTCGATGGCCGGTAGCTCGATCCAGAGCACCATCAGCGGCGGCTTCTCCACCCAGCTCGCTGACCCCGACGGTTCTGGCCCGCTGGATTCGCCCATCGCGGATGCCATCGAGACCGCGCTGGCCGAGATCTCGATCGCTGGTTCCGTGGGCGACGCGGTCCAGGCCCATCTGGATGCACCCTTCACCACCATCACCGAGACCGCCACCGCCATCGACTTCCGATCCAACGCCGACTTCTCATCGTCGATCGGTACCGGCCCCGGGCAGTGTGCTCAGGTGCCCGATGCTCCAATGATCTCGAGCACCTTCAACACTCCGGGTCTGTATCCGAGCATGGGCGACACGACCCCGTCTGGTCAGCCCTATGGCCTCGGACTGGTCATCTCGGCCTCGGCGTTCAACCAGCTGCTGGGCTCGATGACCTCGTGTGGTCTGCTCAACAAGACGATCACCGACATCGACTTCATGGGATCAATGGTTGCGATCAACTCCTCGGTCCTGTCGCTGATCGTTCCGCAGTTCGGCTCGGCCCTGCCGGCCAACACCCCGATGCGCATCGAGGTGGATCCGGTGTACAGCCCCTTCCTCGATGGCGATGCTGGCCCCGGTGGTGAAACCGCCGAGCTCTCGCTGGCTGATCTGCACCTCAAGTTCGTTGAGCCCCGCGCCGACGGCAACGTCACCTGGCTGACCCTGGGCGTCGACGCCCCGCTTGGCTTCGAGATGGGCTACGACGCCGCCTCGGGCGCCCTTGCCCCCACCATCACGCCGCCTCCGGCGGGAACGGTGCAGGTCCGAGTGCACGACAACAAGGTCGGCGCCAACGAACCTTCGGTCGAGGCTCTGTTCG
>CAUJFC010000272.1 GCA_963169755.1 Actinomycetota bacterium
CCCGAGCCGGCGCGACGCATGCGCCAGTATCCCCACGAGATGTCGGGCGGCATGCGCCAACGCATCATGATCGCCATCGCCTTGGCCTGTGGGCCCCGTTTGCTGTTCGCTGATGAGCCCACCACCGCCCTCGACGTGACCGTGCAGGCTCAGATCCTGGATCTGCTCACCGAGATGCAGCGTGACCGGCAGATGGCGATGATCCTGGTCACCCACGACCTGGGGGTGGTAGCGGGCCGGGCCCACGACATCGCCGTGATGTACGCCGGCCGCATCGTAGAGAGTGCCCCGGCGACAGTGCTCTTCGCCGGGGTACGCCATCCCTACACCGAGGCTCTCCTCAAGTCCATTCCCAAGCTGGAAATGGCCAAGCACACCCGCCTCGATGCCATTGGAGGCCGCCCGCCCGACCTGGTGAATCCCCCGGTCGGTTGTTCGTTCGCGCCCCGCTGCGCGTACGCCCAGGACATCTGCCGCTCGACCGACCCCGCGTTGCAGGCCGATCCGGCCAACCCGAGCCATCTGTTCGCGTGTCACTTTCCGGTGGGCGTGACTCCGGTGTCGCTGTCGAAGGCCAACAACGCCCAACCCGGCCCCGAGACCGCTACGCCGCCCCCACCAACCGACCAGACCGTCGCCTCGACCTCGACCTCGGCCATGAAGGTCGACGGTCGCCCACCCCGACTCCCCCGCAACCCGGAAGGTGACAACTGATGGCCGGTGTCGGCAAGGCCCACCTCCGACCAGCAGGAGAGTCGCTGCTGCGGATCGAAGACCTGGTGGTCGAGTTTCCCGCCGGACGAGGCCAGAAGGTTCACGCCGTAACCGATGTCAACCTCGACGTGGTCGAGGGCGAAACCCTAGGGCTGGTCGGCGAATCGGGGTGCGGTAAGTCCACCACCGGCAAGGCGATCCTCCAACTGCCACCCCCCACCTCGGGGCGGGTGATGTTCGGGGGAACAGATCTGACCGGGCTGGCACCAAAGGAACTCCGGGCCATTCGGACCCGTCTCCAGATGATCTTCCAGGATCCGATCTCGTCGCTCAACCCGCGACGACGGATAGAGGACATCATCGCTGAAGGGCTCGACATCTGGAAGCTGGCCAGCGGAGACGAACGTAGGCGCAAGATCGACGAGATGCTCACCACGGTCGGTATGGATCCCACCGTGGTCAGGGGACGCAGGCCCCACCAGTTCTCGGGCGGCCAGTGTCAACGAATCTCCATCGCCCGGGCGGTGATCACCGAACCCCAGCTGATCGTCTGCGACGAGCCGGTCTCTGCCCTGGATGTTTCGGTGCAGGCACAGATTCTCAACCTGCTCGAGGACATGAAGGCCCGCTACGGCCTCACCCTGATCTTCATCGCCCATGACCTGGCAGTGGTGAAGAACATCAGCGACCGGGTGGCGGTGATGTACCTGGGGCGTCTGTGCGAGGTCGGCGACCCCGATGAGCTCTACCAGCGGCCCGCCCACCCCTACACCGCCGCCCTGTTGAGCGCCATCCCGATACCGGATCCATCGGTTCGCCCCGAGGACCGTCAGACTCTGGGCGGCGAGATCCCCTCTCCCCTGTCCCCCCCATCGGGATGTCGATTCCGAACCCGCTGCCCGAGGGCCGACGATCAGTGCCGGGACGTGGTGCCCGAGATGACGCAGGTTGGGCCGGATCACTTCGTGGCCTGCCACCATCCGTTGGCTCCCGGCGAGGCCGAGGCGGCGGTGACCATCTCGGGGGCGGCCAACTGAGTAGGGCGGCCCGCCTTCCCCCCGAGATCCGCCAGTCTCTGATCCTCGACGCGACTGAGCGGCTGCTGGCCAGCCACGACCCTCTCTCGATGACTCTCGACCAGGTGGCGACCGAGGCCGACGTCTCGCGGCCTCTCCTTCACACCTACTTCGGAGACCGCCGAGGTCTGCTCGACGCTGTCCAGGTCCGGATCGTGTCACGGCTGGACGCCTGGACGGCCCATGGGCTCAAGCGCGCCGACAGCCCTAATGCCGTGGTCCGGGCCCTGACCGACGGGGTCATCTCCTTCGTCACCCACGAGCCCGACTCCTGGTCGGTACTGGTGACCAGCGGTGGACTCGACCATCCACTGACCTATCGGCTCTGCCGGCGTTGGTCGAGCCTGATCGGCGATCCCACGCCGGACCCACCAGCGGCATCCGCCGATGGAGTCGAGCCCCGATCCCTCATCGGCGAACTCGTGGTGCACGCCCTGCTGGGGGGAGCCGGGGGATGGGTCCGAGCCGGCGTCGACGCTACCGACATCGCCGACCGGTTGGTCCGGTTGCTGGGACACCGGGCGATCTGATCGTCCGTTGGTCCATCGCAGCCGTCACACCCACCGCCACAACGGTGCTGGTGCGGTGTCCGGGCTCGCGAGATGACAGGATGGCGACCATGGCCAAGCCCCCTGCGATGGAAATCGACCTGTCAACCATCTACACCGTGACCCTGGGGACCCCCAAGGGTCAGATCGTGATGGACCTGGACCCCCGACTGGCTCCCAACTCGGTGAACCACTTCGTGGTCCTGGCTCGCCAGGGCTTCTACACCGGTCTCACCTTTCACCGGGTGGTACCCAACTTCGTCATCCAGGGTGGAGACCCAGAGGGCACCGGCCGTGGTGGCCCCGGGTATCGCTGGAACGACGAACCAGTGAAGGGTGCATACACCCTGGGCGCAGTGGCCATGGCCAATGCCGGCCCCAACACCAACGGAAGCCAGTTCTTCATCTGCATCGACGACTGCACCCGCAAGCTGGACACCCTGTACAACCTGTTCGGCTACGTCACCGCCGGAATCGATGTGGCCCAGTCCATCTCGGTGGGCGACACCATCGACACCGTCGAGGTGACCGAGCGTCCCGCCGACTGAGCCATGCTCCGTCGCTGACGACGTTTCCCGGTGCCTCCAACTGGCACCGCTGAGTAGCCGATGATCGACCGTCCACTCCCAGACCCATCAGGTGACCTCGCGTGACGCGTCAGGTGACGGCGAACCTGGCCGCGATCCATGAGACGTTGGCGGAAGCCCTGGCCGACCGACCATGCCTGATCTGGCGCGGCCGGACCTGGAGCTGGGCCGAGACCACCGAACGGACCCGCCGGTTCGCCAACCTGCTCTTGACCCGCGGCCTGGGCCGACGCCGCCTGCTCACCGAGTGTGCCGGCTGGGAGTCTCCCCACGATCATGTGGCCATCTACGCCACCAATGGCAACGCCTACCTGGAGGTGATGCTGGGAGCCGCCAAAGCGGGGGCGGTGGCAGTCAACATCAACTACCGCTACGGCCCCGAGGAGTTGGCCTACGTACTCCAGGACTCGAGAGCCAGCTGCATCGTCTTCCAGCGTTCGTTCTCTCCCACCCTGGAACGAGCGCTCGGGCTGATGTCGAGCCGCCCGACGCTCATAGGCATCGATGACGGGTCAGATCACGACTACCCAGTCGGTACCACCGACTACGAGGAGGCCCTGCATCAGTCGTCACCCGATCGACCTGATGTGGAATGGCTGGCCGACGACCTGTACATCCTCTACACCGGCGGAACCACCGGCAATCCCAAAGGAGTGTTGTGGCGCCAGTCCGACTTCTTGGCCACCGCACTCGGTGTCAATTCAGGTCCGGGAGCGGCTCCCGACTGTCTGGACTCGGACCTTCTGGTGAGCACCGCCACTCGACGCACACTGTTAGCCCTCCCTGCGCCGCCGCTGATGCACGGTGCCGCCCACTGGAACGCCCTCAGCTGCTGGATCAACGGCGGCACCGTGGTGATTCAGAACATCACCGATCGGCTGGATCCCGCCGATGTTCTGGACACCTGCGAGCGACACCGGGTCACCTCGCTGCTCATCGTCGGTGATGCGTTCGCCCGACCGCTGGTCGATGAGCTGGCCAGACAACGACGCGACCTGAGCTCGCTCCGCCACCTGCTCACCGGCGGCGCGATCCTCTCACCGTCAGTCCAGGCCGAATGGCTCGAGCTGTTACCCGGGTTGGCCATCGTGGACGTGCTGGGATCGTCCGAGACCGGGCGCCAGGCCGTGGCCACCACCACCCGGGACCGCGCCGATGCCGCTGGAAAGTTCGCGCCGTCCTCCACCGCCCGCGTCCTGAGCGAAGACCGAAGCCGGGTTCTCGACCCGACAGATTTCACCGTTGGCTGGTTGGCTCAGAGCGGACGCGTCCCGAGGGGATACCTGGGCGACCCTGCCAAGACCGAGGCCACCTTCCCCGAGATCAACGGTCAACGGTGGGCGGTGGCGGGAGACCGCGCCCGGTATCGCCCTGACGGCTCGATCGAACTCCTGGGTCGGGATTCGGTGACCGTCAACACCGGTGGTGAGAAGGTTTTCGCCGAAGAAGTGGAGCAGGCGCTCAAGGCCCACCCGGCGGTGTTCGACGTCTTGGTGGTAGGGCGACCGAGCCAACGCTGGGGACAGGAGGTCACCGCAGTGGTGGCTCTCCGTGAGAACCGGCAGCTCACACTCGAAGAGCTCCGTGAGACCGGCGCCCGTCATCTGGCCCGCTACAAGCTCCCCCGAGCCATGGTGGTGGTCGATGCCATCCAGCGCAGCCCCAGCGGTAAACCGGACTACGGGTGGGCGCGCACCGTGGTCGACCCACCCCGGTGACATCGCTGGCCGGGCGATCCAGGTCCATAGCTCTCTCGGGCTCTCTGGATCTGATCGGGTCAACTGCACCGCTGGTAGACGGAGGTGACGATCCTTCCTGTCGCGTCATCGACGGCACCTTCTGGCGGGCATGGTGGTCACCGGGCGGACCGACCACCATCAGAATCGAACACTGCAACTCCCACGTCGAGGTGACGGCCTGGGGCGAAGGCGCCGAGTTCGCTCTGGACCTGGCTCCGGCCCTGATCGGCCTCACCGATGACCTTGGGGGATTCGATCCCGATCCCGGGCCGGTGCGTGATCTTGCCGAGCGATTTCCCGGTCTTCGGTTACCTCGGTCCGGATCGGTGGCATCGACCCTGATCTCTGTTGTCGCTCGCGAGTCCGTGACAGCGTTCGAGGCCGCCCGCACCATCCGCCAACTAGCCGAAAGATGGGGAGGCCCGGCACCGGGTCCCACTCCCCTGCTGCTGCCGCCCGAGCCCGACCGGCTGGCCGGTGCGTCGCACTACGACCTCCACCTGGCCGGGCTGGAGCAGAGACGCGGTGACCTGGTCAAGCGGATGGCCGCTGGAGCCCGGCGGCTCGATGCGCTGGCCATGCTGCCGACCAGGCAGGCCCACCAACGCCTGACAGAGATCGCCGGCGTGGGATCCCGGTTGGCGGCGTTGGTGGCGATCAGCGCCCTCGGTGACCCAGACGCCGTCCCACTGGGAGATCCCAACCTGACCTCGGCGGTGACCACGGCCCTCTCGGGCATTTCCCGATTCGACGATGATGCTCTGATCGAGACGCTGGAACCCTGGCGCGGCCACCGGTCCAGGGTGATCCGCCTGGTCCAGGCCGCGGACGCTCAACCCTGAGGCTGTGGATCCCGACCCTGTGGAAAAGGTCGGAAATTCACAGGGTTGGACCCCTCGTTTCCCACATCACTCCCGTCGTATGGTCGACCCAGGAGGTGCAGACCGTGGCCAGCTATCAGATCACTCTGAACGATCGGACCACCGAGGTGGTGGACGGTGTCGACGCATACCAGCAGGAGGGGCCCATGACCACGTTCTTCCGGACTGGTTCGGGAAGGGACGTGATAGACACGTGGAGCACCCGGGTGGCGAGCTTCCGCACCAGCGAACTGATGGCGGTCCGCCGCATCGAGATGGCGTTAACCGGCCCCTACCCCGGCCCGGCCGAGCTGATTTCCACCCATCGGGTACCACCGTCATCGTGAGTATCGACCAGACCGAGGGCCATAGCTGTCATGCTCACCGAGTGACCATTGATGAACCGGTACCCGATGAGCTCGATTTCACCTGCCCCCGGTGCCGAGCCACGGTCACCGAGGCCTACTACGGGCCCTGCGAGGTGTGCCGGGGATCGTTGCGGGCCGAACAGGGGGGCGAGGCGCGTGACGTGGCGGCTGCCGACTACGAGCCCAAGATGAACGTGACCCCCAACGCGGTGGCCACCAAGGACTGACACGCTCGCAACGCGTTCGCTGCCGGCACCTTCAGCCCGCTGGTAGACGGACGACACCCGCTGGGTCATAGGCGGTGCTGGCGTTGGTCAGAACATCACTCGGTCGGTGTCTCCCCAGCTCCTCCAGCACCGCCGGGCAGACGTCACGGTGGGAGTGGATGGCCACTGAGTACACCAGGAAGATCGTCCGGTCACCGGCCCTCGCCAGCACACGATCTGCGAACTGACGGGGCGTGACGCTGGCGTTGTGCTTCAGGTAGTCGACCCAGTCGATCAATTCGGGGGTTGCCAGATCGGGGAAGGTGACCTGGTCGAATCCCGGACCCAGCTCCCGGGCGGTGGCGGGTCCTGCCTGATCGGGGCAGTAGACCACCAGATCACCGGGCTTCGCCACGGCTCGGATGGCCGCGGCGTTACGCCCGGCATCGGTCCGAGCCGCGGTGGAGTTGAGAACCAGACCCAGGCCGCCCAGGAGGCTGAGCACGGCCAGCGCACTCAGACCAGCCTGGCGGGGCCGCACCTGGGACAGGGCGGCCGCGGCCAGTATCCAGATGAACGGTGAAACCACCGAGGCGTATCGAGCGGCAAAGGCGGTATCGGTCAGCTGGCCCACCACGGTGGCGACCGCCAGAGTGGCTCCCACCAGCCATGCCATGGACAGCAGCTCGGCTGAACGGGGATCCCGGAAATCCACCACTGCCGTCCATGATCGGGGAAACCGCGTCCAGGCCCCCACCGTCGCCAGCACCAAGAGGCTCCAGCCCAGCACCTTGGCCTCTCCGCTTCCCCATCCGCCGAGGTACTCGGCCAGGAAGGAGATCACCTCGGTGGGTCGGGCGGGCCGGGCCCACGGCGTGCCGGTGTGGGCCCGCTGGTACCACAGCGCCGACATCCAGGGCAGGAAGGTGAGACCGCCGGCCGCCATGGCCACCAGGTGCGACACCGCACGCGCCCGGGTCGACAGATCACCGGCCCGGGTGGCCCGCAATGCGATGAGCGCCAGCCCCAGACCGGCGGCCGACAGGAACCACAACGCCCAGTAGTGGGTCCACAACAACAGCGACGTGCACGCCGCCAGCCCAGCCAGCCACCTGACACCTCCCCGATACCAGGCGGATCGGGCCACCAGCCACCAGGTGAGTCCCAGCGTCGAGAACATGGCGTACATGCGGGCCTCGGACGCGTACTGGGCAGCGAAGGGCGAAAGGGCCACCAGAACAACCGCGGTCGTCGCCGTACGACGGTCGGCAGCCCGCCGCCCCGCCATCCAGGTGAGAGGCAACAGCGCTGCCCCCCACAGCGCCGACAGAGATCGGACCGCCAGATCACCCGACCCCGCCAGCTTCATCCAGCCGTGCAACAGCAGGTAGTACAGCGGCGGGTGACCGTCTCTGCGCAAGAGGCCGAGGATCTCGCCCACGGGGTGACTGGCGATGTTCACGCTCAACGCCTCGTCCAGCCACAGGGGGGAACTCACCACCAGCCGAGCCACCACCCCCACCGTCACCACGACCGCCAGTCCGACCTCGGTCGCCGAGACCCGACGTACCGGCCCATTGGAACTGAACTCACCCATGACCGCGGCTCCGTCCACGATCCAGAGCTGCCCGCCACCGCTGAAGCGGTCGCTCCAGGAGGTACCAGCTCAACGCCGCCACGCTCAGGGCACCACCGAAGGTAGCGACCAGCAGCGCCACCATCGATGACTCCATCTGCTGAGGCAGCAACCCCTCCCAACCTCGAT
>CAUJFC010000273.1 GCA_963169755.1 Actinomycetota bacterium
CGCGGCGGGCCCGGTCTGTGAATCTCTCGAACACCTGTTGCCTCCCAATGAGCGGGATTCGTTCTCCAACTCTACCGCCGCACCCCCGACATCCGATGGGCTCCCGCGGAGCGAGCGGCGCGTCGATCCGGTTTCCGCCAGCACCTGTCGTCGGGCTCAAGGTTTCCGCCACCTGGACAGGAGAGGACGAGGTGGGGTGCCGTAACCTCGACCGATGGCCGAGAACCCGTTGCTCTCCCTCGATCACATCGAAACCGATCGGTCGGCGGTCGAAGCTGAGCTCCGGGCCGCGGTGGTGGCCCCCACCCCGGCGATGACCGAGATGGCCAGCCACCTGATCGGCGCCGGCGGCAAGCGGGTCCGTCCACTGTTCGCGGTGGCGGCCGGCCGGTGCCGACCCGGCCACGACGGTCCAGCCCCGCTCGACGTGGTCCGTGGTGGCGTCTCGGTTGAGCTCGTGCACCTGGGGTCGCTGTACCACGACGACGTGATCGACGAGGCCACCACCCGCCGCGGCGTCGAGAGCGTCAACTCTCGTTGGGGAAACCTCCGAGCCATCCTGGCGGGTGATTTTCTGCTGGCCAAGGCCTCCGAGATCGCCGCTTCGCTGGGGGTCGAGGTGGCGGGGCTGCTGGCCGCCACCATCGGGCGACTGTGCGAGGGCGAGGTGCTCGAACTCCAGGACGCCTACCAGGTGACACGAACCGAAGAGGCGTACCTCGCTTCGATCGAAGGGAAGACGGCCTCGTTGTTGTCATCGGCGTGTCGGATCGGCGGGATCGTGGCCGATCTGGACCCGGTCGAGATCGACGCCCTCACCGAGTTCGGGCTGGCTTACGGAATGGCGTTCCAGATCGTCGACGACATCCTCGACATCGTGGCTACCGACGAGCAGCTCGGAAAGCCCGCCGGCCACGACCTGGTCGAGGGGGCCTACAACCTCCCGGTGCTGAGGGCTCTGGCCGGGCCCACCGGCGAAGAGCTGGCGTCTTTGTTGGGTGCACCCATCGCTGGAGAACAGTGGGAGCGAGCCCGAGCCCTGGTGCGCCAGAGCAGCGGGGTGGACGAGTCGATGGCAGTGGCGTCAGCCTTCGTGGAGCGTGCCGTCGAGGCACTGGACCCGTTCGCCAATCGGCCTGCCGCCGACGCCCTCCGGGGCGCCGCCCGCCATCTCCTGACCACTCTGGGAGAACCGGTCCGCTGAGGATCGATCCGAAGGTGCAACACTCGACCGGTGGAGATCGAGGTAACTGTCAAGGACCAGCCGGTTGTGTTCACCTGCGAGCCGACCCTGGTGTCACGGTGGGTGTGCGACTCAATCCTCACCGGGCTCACCTACCCTGATCTCCCCTTCGTTGACGACGTCAGGGTGATCTGGGATGCCGGCGCCAACTGCGGCGCAGCCTCGGTCTACTTCGCCCACCACCACCCCGACGCCGCGGTTCACGCCTTCGAGCCAGCCAGCGGACCACGGCAGCTACTCGAGCGAAACGTCGCCGACCTAGCCAATGTCACAGTCCACTCGATCGGCCTGTCAGACACAGACCATCGGGCTCATCTATATCTGGGCGACGGCGAGAGCATCCTCGGTTCGTTCCTTCACCGTGATGTCAACTGCGATGAGACCGAAGAGGTCGACGTGCGGGCCGCGGGCCGGTGGGCCGTAGACCACGACATCGACCGCATCGACCTGTTGAAGGTTGACATTGAAGGTCTAGAGACGTCAGTGCTGACCGATCTCGCGCCGCTACTGCCCACGGTGAAGGTGCTCTACGTGGAGTACGACAGCCGAGCCGATCGGCGAGCGATCGACGATCTGGTCCGTTCCACCCACCAGCTCTACTTCACTGCCGCCCAGTTCATGGATCAGGGTGAGATCATCTATCTACGGAACGACTACGCCGACCACCCCGAGGCCACACCGTTCCTGCGGGAACTGGCCAGTCGAATCCTGCACCTGTAGGTACGGCCGCGCCGACTCATGGCTGAACCGTCGGACTGACCCGCACCCCAGGGGCGGAGCGGGACCCGATGATCCCGCTGGTTCGGTTGTACGACGCGTTCAGCTCGGCTCGAAGCCCCACCCCCACTGTCGGGTCGCCCAGGGTGGACGCCACGGGCAACACCCGGTAGCTCCCGGCCTCGACCCAGGTGGGGACCGCTTCGATTCCTGATACCCGCCACCGCCCATCCCAGCCCGCATTGGCCGTTGCCACCACCGTCAGGCCGTCGCGACGGGGAGCTTGGGACTGGTTGGAGATCTGGTTTCCCAGTCCCCAGACCACGTAGGTGCCCTCGACCAGCTCGACGGGTTGAACCACGTGGGCATGGTGGCCGATCACCAAGTCGATGTCGGGCGACGGCAGGAGGTGATCAGCCACCGTCCGTTGATAGGCATCAGGATCGTGGCGGTACTCGGTACCCCAGTGCAGGCTCACCACCACCAGCTCTGCTCCGGAGGACCGGGCGCTGGCGGCGTCAGCTCGGATCCGCTCGGTGTCAATCTGGTTGGCGGCCCAGGGCGCCTCGGTCGGTAGTCGATACCCGTTGAACCCGTAGGCGTAGCTCAGGTGGGCGATGTCGATCTCTCGGCCGCTCTCACCCGCCGGGTACCAGGCCGGGCCGGTCTCCCACAGACCGCGGGCGGTCCCGGCATGGGCCAGTCCGGCGGCATCCAGTTCTTCCAGGGTCCTGACCACCCCGGGGTATCCCCGGTCGAGACTGTGGTTGGAGGCGGTGGAACAGCCGTCGTAGCCCACCTGCGCCAGGGCGACCGCGATCTGAGGCGGCACCCCGAACGAGGGATAGCTGGTCAGGCGCCCATCGGGAGCGATCGGCACCTCGAGGTGACACACCGCTAGGTCGGCCTTCTCGATGATCGGTCGTATCGGTTCGAACATGGGCCGGTAATCGAAGGGTGTTCCGGCCTGTGATCCGTAGAGAGCCGCCTGCTGGTTGACTGGCATGTGGAGCAGAACATCTCCGCTGAATGCCAGGGTGATCGGCCGAGGCGGCGGTTCAGGCATCATCGTCGATGGAGTCGGAGGTTCACCTGTGCCTCCGCGGTCATCGCGGCCGGGGGTCGAGGTGGCGGTGTGTGCCGCGTCGTCGACAGTGGTCGACGGTGCCAATGCTTCGGACCGGAACGATCCGTCCCTTGGGGCATCGGCAGTACCGGAGCACGCGGTCAGTATCAGCGCGGCCGCCAGAAGGCGCCCCGTTCGACTGAATCCCCCCAGAGACGTCACCGTGACGGAGCCAGCACCCGCAGCGACCGAGGACGGATGCGGATCCGAAGTGGGGTGGACAGCCGAGTGGGCATCCCGTCCACCGTGAGTCTCAGCGACCGGGCTGATGAAGACAGCGTCAGCTCCGACAGTTCAATTCGCCCGTCGTCACCATCGGAGACCGATACGTCGAGCAGACCACAAGACAACTCAGCCCGAATTCGATCCGGGGTGAAGCGGTGGCGGCCGCACCTGACCACCACATCCGATGCCCGCAGCCCACGGCGGACGACTCCTCCCGGAGCCGAAAGCACCACCGGCGGCACGGGCCAACGACGAACCGACTCCAGTCGGGGCGCGACGTCGGGAAGTGTGCCACCGACCTGGTTCACGAACACCAGCCCGTTGACCTCTCCCACATCGACCGTCTCGACTCGGGCGCTCGTCAGAGTCCCCACCGCTCTCTCCAGATCGGTCGGTATCCCCAGGTCTTGGGCAAAGCGGTTGAACGTTCCTATGGGAAGTACCCCCATCACCACATCAGTTCCGGCGATGGCACCAGCCGCCCGGTTCACCGTCCGGTCGCCGCCCGCCACGACCACCGCGTCGGGGCGATCCTGACCCGCCCACCAGAGTCCGATGGTGGCCGGGAGCTCACGGGGATCAACCACGTCCACCGAGGCTTGGACCCCGGCCGCGCCGAACGCCGACTCGATGTCGGACACATGCGAAAGCGCCGACATCGAGGTCACCGAGGACCGGTTGATCAGGACGACTATGCGGGACGTTCCCACCACGCAAACGGTACCTGCGATGCCCTACCACCCGGTAGCGGGACCAAATCAGTCGTGATCTGAGTTGACGCGTCGGGGTCGGGACAACCCCGACTGATCCGAACCAGTTCCGTCGGTTCAGACCCGCGCTGGGACCGGGTTGGCGGTCACTCGATCCAGGAAGGAGGTGGCGGCACCGTTGAAGGCACCGGCCTGCTCCACCATGAACAGGTGGGCACCACCGCGCACCACCACCAACTCGGCCCCAGGAATCAGATCGGCGATCTCCTCACTGTCTCCCTGGGTGGTGAGGACGTCCTGACTGCCCACCATCACCAGGGTGGGAACCGAGATGTTGACCAGCTCGTCGCGGAGAGAGTCGTCACCACCGAGAATGGCGTGGATCTGGGCCACGAACGACGACACCGGGACGTTGAAGGCCAGCGGACCCAGCACAGTCATTGCCGGCCACATTCGCCTCAACGACCGGGGACCGATCATCCACTCCATGTTGCGCAGGACGAACTCGCGCATGCCCCGGGTCTCGGCCAGATCCGCCCACTCGGCCAGCAATTCGCGACGCCATGTGTAGTGATGGGCGGCGGTGCAGGCCAAGGTCAGTGAGCGCACCCGATCGGGGTAGAGCACTCCGATGATCTGGGCGATGATCCCACCCATCGACGCCCCCATCACATGGGCAGAGCGGTAGCCAGCGTGGTCGAGCGCGGCGATCGCATCAGCGGCCATGATCGCCAGGTCGTAGGGACCCTCAGGCCGGTCGGAGCGACCCACCCCCCGGTTGTCGACCATGATCAGACGGAACCGTGAGCCAAGGGCGCGCTTTTGCATGATCCAGCCCCGGGTGTCGGCCCCCAGACCGTGGATCAGCAGCAGCGGTTGACCATCGCGTCGTCCACCCAGCGCGTAGCTGATCCGGGTTCCATCCTCCACGGTGACGACGGGCATCAGCTCTCCCTCATGTTCAGATCACCACCACCAGTTGGCTGGCAGGTTCTCATCGAGCAACTCCTGGACCACCGATCGAGTGGCCTCGGCCAGTTCCTGGGCGGCCAGCGGGCCGGCCTTGCGACGGAGTCGGACCGGGTCACCTACCACCAGCTGCCAATCCCGCCCCATCTCGCGTCCCACCGTGGCCACCGGAACCACCGGGGAACCTGTCTCGAGAGCGGCCCGGATGCGCCCCACCTCCAGTCGGCCGACATGTTCCCGGTTGAGAACGTCGCGCCGCATCGGCAACCCCACCAGCTGGCCGGCTCGCAACAGGCCGGCCACCTCGTCGGGGCGGTCCAGCACCGCCCCGAACCTCCGCAAGAGCGGCCCGGCGGCCACCACGTCGGGGGCACCGACGGTACGGACGAACCGTCCGGTGGCCTGACGGATACCCCGAGCCACCACCCAGGGCTCGCTGACACCGAGACGACGGTTGAACACCACCACCGCCCCACCCACCTTGGGGATACGGTCGGCCCCGGAAACCGAGATGTTCCAACGCAGTCCGAACACCGAGTCGACCAGGGCCACCAGCTCAGGGTCCAGACCCCACTCGTCGACGTTGAAGTCGCCTGCCATGCGGCGCCGCAACGAGCCGGTCAAAGCCCCGAAGCCCGAGGGGACCGCGTCAACCACCAGATCGATGGGATTCATGCCACCCGCCCCCGACCCGGCTGATCACCGGGGCGATGGTGGGTGACCGGCACTGAGGCCACCGTCTCCCAGCGGTACAACTGCTCCACCACGTCCCGGGTGGACCGGGGTTCGACCCCCAACACCTCGACTCCCGATGTCGGATCAGCTACTCCGCCCCGCACGATCAGTTCGGCCACGTGAGGGG
Organism: Actinomycetota bacterium; assembly: GCA_963169755.1. Lineage (GTDB taxonomy): Bacteria > Actinomycetota > Acidimicrobiia > Acidimicrobiales > Iamiaceae > Aquihabitans. The sequence goes on from CAUJFC010000273.1 coordinate 5,853, forward strand.
GAAGAGGGGCACCGAGCAACTCGGCGGCGCGGCGAGCGAAGAACCAGGACGGTCCCATCACCGGAATGGGGATCCGACCACCCAGCCGTACCGCCTGCGAGGCGGTGACCGCCCCGGGGCCGGCCACGATCAGGGGACCGTCGTGACGGACCCATGCCGCCGACACGAAAGCCGCCGCCGCATCCTCCTGATGGAGCAACGAGAACGGCAGCTCGGCCAGTGGGTTCACCGCCACCATCGGGAGGCGCAGGTATCGCCCCACCGGACTGGGGAAGCTTGGACCCAGGATCGGAGCGCCTCGCACCAGCGTCACCGGTACGCCGGCAGCCTGGCCAGCTTCGCGGGCCACGTCTTCCACCCGGGCCAGCGATACGCCGAAAGGGGTGGTGGGGTCGACCGCCGAGTCGATGTCGGGTCGGGTTCGGGCCCCCCGGCGACGGCCGTAGACCTCGATACCCGAGCGGACCACGATGGCCTTCAGCGACGGACACGAGGCCGCCGCTCCCAGCACCGAAACCGCCGAGGCCGCCGTGCCCAGCCGGGCCGGGGTTGGATTGAAACGGGCGTTGGGCTCGTAGATCCCCAGATGGACGATCACCTCGGGGTCGAAGTCACGGACGACCGATACCGCCTTGCGACGATCGAGCGGGTCCACCCGGTGGAAGGCCACCCGATAGATCCGTCGACGGGGCGGATAGGCGTCCAGTCCACAGATATCGCTCACCGCCGGATCGTGTTCGAACAGGTTCACCACTCGGGTGCCCAGCTCTCCCCCCATTCCGGTGACCAGCACCCTCATGGCAGCGTCTCCTCCCCGGTATCGAGTTCGGCGGCAGGCTCACCGTCGCGGCCTTCAGTCTGCTCGGGACGCAGGGTCGGGAAGAGGACCACATCGCGGATGGTGGCCGAGTCGGTCAACAGCATGACCAGACGATCGATGCCGATTCCCAGGCCCCCGGTGGGCGGCAGGCCGTACTCGAGAGCGCGCAGGTAGTCGTCGTCTACCGCCATCGCCTCTTCGTCGCCGTTGTCACGCTCTCGCACCTGACTCTCGAAGCGCTCGCGCTGATCATCAGGGTCGAGCAGCTCGCTGAAGGCGTTGCACAGCTCGCGACCGGCGACAATGGCCTCGAACCGCTCGGTCATACCCGGCAGGTCTCGGTGGGGACGGGCCAGTGGAGACACCTCGACGGGATACTCGGTCACGAACACCGGCTGCCACTGAACGCCTTCGGCGGTCTTCTCGTAGAGCTCGAGCAGCAGCTTGCCGGGGCCGTAGTAGTCCTTCCAGTCCACGTCGTGGCGGTCGCAGAGAGCTCGGAGGTGATCGACCGGAGTGTCGATCCCCACCCGCTCGCCAATCGCCTCGGACACCAGATCGGCCAGCGGGGCGCGCCGCCAGGGAACGGACAGATCCAGATCTCGCCCCTGATAGCTGATGGTGGTGGTCCCGTGGATCTCGGTGGCCAGATGGGCCACCATCTCCTCGACCAGTGACATCATGTCGGTCCAGTCGGCGTAGGCCTGATACAGCTCGATCATGGTGAACTCGGGGTTGTGCCGCGGCGAGATGCCCTCGTTGCGGAACACCCGGGCGATCTCGAACACCTTCTCGAACCCGCCCACCACCAGCCGCTTCAGGTAGAGCTCGGGGGCGATGCGCAAGAACATGTCCTGATCGAGCGCATTGTGATGGGTCACGAAGGGTCGGGCCAGCGCTCCGCCGGGGATGGGGTGGAACACCGGGGTCTCGACTTCGATGAAGCCCCGATCCTCCAACCACCGCCGAATCAACGAGATGACCCGGCTGCGAGTGGTGAGGGTCTGGCGGGCCTCTTCAGTCACCCACAGGTCGACGTAACGCTGCCGGTAGCGGGTATCGGGGTCGGTGATTCCGTGCCACTTGTCGGGGAACGGTCGCCGGGTCTCGGCCAACACCGTCCAGTCGAGCACCTTGATGGACAGCTCGCCCTTACGGGTGGTCATCACCTCTCCGGTGACACCCAGCCAGTCACCCAGGCTCAGGCGTCCGAAGTCCTCGAAGTTGGGGGTCTCGTTGGCGGTGGCGAACAGCTGGATCCGCCCACTCGAGTCGGCCAGCTGACCGAAGGCCAGCTTCCCCTGGCCACGACGCAGCATCAAGCGACCGGCCAGTCTCACGATTCGCCCGGTTTCGCTCCCTGGTTCCAGTTCTCCGAACTCGGACCGTACCAAAGCAGCGGTCGCGTCCGTATCGAAGCGGTAGGGCACTGGGCGAGGATCACTCACGTACTCCAGCCTGCCCGCTGTCAACGCCCATCACGAAACCCCTTGCAACTCCGTCACCCTGTCGCACTGCGATCAGGGCGCCGGTCACCGGGGCAACGAACAGGTGAGTTCGCCCCGCTCCCCCTTGCGAACCAGCCACAGACCCCGGGCCGTTCCCGCCGCCCAAACGGCGGTGATCAACCCTCCGGCCAGCCAGACGTGGTCGCGCATGGCGGCACCGAGAGCGGTCCCGCCCAGTACCGCCCCCAGAAATCCCAGAGTGAGAGGCAGGTGGCACGGACAGGCAAGGAACGACCAGATGAGCCAGGCCCGACCTCGGTGTTCGAGACTCCTGTCAGGCCCGCTCGTAGTCTCGCTCTGCACCTTCTCGTCAACCACTGCTGTCTTCATACCCCACAGGGTATCAGCGTTGAGGCGGCGATACCGGTCAGGCGTTGCGGGCGAACACCAACCTCAAACCATGGAGCGTCAACCACGGTTCGATCCGCTCAATCGACTCGGTGTAGGGGGCGATCCACTCGGCCAGCCCTCCGGTGGCGACCACGGTCAGAGGTCCCAACTCGTCAGCCATGCGGCGACAGATCCCGTCCACCTGACCCGCGAAACCGAACAGTGCCCCCGCCTGGATTGATTCGACGGTGGTCCGTCCGATCACGCTGCGCGGTTCGACCAGTTCGACACGGCGCAGCGCCGCCGCCCTGGTGTACAGCGCGTCGAGGCTGATCTCGACACCGGGAGCGATCACTCCTCCCAGGTATTCGCCCCGAGCCGAAATCGCGTCGTAGGTGGTAGCGGTGCCGAAGTCGATTACCACGACCGGGCCGTCGTAGAGATCGGCTGCACCCACGGCGTTGACGATCCGGTCGGCTCCCACCTCACGAGGGTTCTCAGTGAGGATCGGCATTCCGGTCTTGACCCCCGCCTCGACCACCACCGGCTTGAAGCCGAAGTACTTGACCGTCATCTCTCGCAGGGCCGCGGTCACCGAGGGGACCACTGACGCTATGGCGATGCCGTGAATGTCATCGTCGAAGGAGAAGCCGTGAAAGCCCAGGAACTCCTGAATCTGAAGGGCGTACTCGTCACTGGTCCGACGCCCGTTGGTGTGGATGCGCCAGTGGTCCAAGAGCCCGGCTTCGCATCGGCTGGCAGCAGGATTGTCACCGCCAGCACCCCGATCGCCGTAGAGCCCGATCAGGGTCTGGGTGTTACCGACATCGGCCGCCAGGAGCATCCTGAAAGACTGCCCCACCGACTCCGACCCCACCAACCATCAGGCCCACGACTCGATCCGTCAGGGACTCAACACGTCGATGTCCAGCCCCAGGTCCAGTACCTCAGCCGAGTTGGTGAGCGATCCACTGGAGACCACGTCGACTCCGGTGTCGGCGTAGGACCCGACCGTGGACAACGTGATCCCACCCGACACTTCCAGTAGCGCCCGACGGGTGCCCGACTCGGTGGCGTGGCGTTCGGCCACCGCCACACAGGCCCGAACCTCGTCGGGGGTCATGTTGTCCAGTAACAGGGCGTCGGCCCCCGCCTCCAGTGCCTGGCGCACCTGATCGAGGTTCTCGCACTCCACGTGAACCGTCCGCCCGGGCCACATGTCTCGGGCGCGCGCCACTCCCTCGACTATCCCCAGCGCCGTCAGGTGGTTGTCCTTGAACATCACCCAGTCACTCAGGTTGCCCCGGTGATTGCGGGCCCCGCCGGCCCGTACCGCCGCCTTCTGGATCGACCGCATGCCCGGCAGGGTTTTGCGGGTGTCCCACACCCGCAGCGGTGCAGCGGCGTCCACGAACTGGGCGGTCCGAGTGGCGATTCCGCTCAGGTGACCCAGGAAGTTCAGCGCCGTCCGCTCGGCTGACAGCACTGAGGCCAACGGGCCGGTGACCCGGGCCACCTCGGCTCCGGCCTCCAGCCGATCGCCGTCGGTGGCCGACCAGTCGCAGCAGATCTGGGCATCGACTTGGGCAAAGGTCTCCTCGGCGCAGGCCCGGCCCGCCAGCACACCGGCCGTGCGCGCCACCAGCCGGGCATCGGCCCGCGCTCCGAGCGGCAACAAGGCGGCGCTCAGATCACCGAGAGGTTCGAGATCCTCGGCCAGAGCGCGCGCCACCAGATCCCTCACCACCCCAGGGGGCGGATCGAAGGGGCCGGCCGCGCTCACGATCGACCGGTCGGGTTGACAGCAAGGTTGAGCACGCCCCTGACACTACGGACCCCGGACATCCGGCGCGTCAAGGACCCGAGTGGATTCAGGCGAAAACGATCCGGTGAGCGAACTCGGGGGAAGTCTCGGGGAAGTCGTCACGGGTGTGGGCGCCACGGCTTTCCTCTCTTCGCCGAGCTGCCTCCACCGCGGCCCGCCCGACAGTGGCCAGGTTGAACAGTTCGTGGTGACCAACCGAGTCACCCGACCGAGACTCCAGTACCCGCGAGACCGCTTCGCCGGCGACAGATAGCGACGCGGCGCTCCGCAAGACCCCGGCGTTGGCCGTCAGTTCCTTCTGGAGCGTTCGACGGGTCTCGGCGGGATCGGAAATCGGTTCAACGCTCTGTTCGATCGGCTCGAGACGAACGAAGCGCCCGCCGATGACCCCGTCGGGCACCGGACGCGATCGGTCGGGATCAGTTCCCATGACGGTTCGCATGGCCCCGGTGGCTTCCGGCCCGGCATTGCCGGCTTCGATGGCCTCCACCGCCCGGGGACCGAACACCATTCCTTCGAGCAACGAGTTGGAAGCCAGCCGGTTGGCTCCGTGCACTCCGGAGCAGGACACTTCACCTGCCGCCCAGAGGCCGGGCAGCGACGAAGCCCCGTGCAGATCGGTGACAATGCCTCCACAGGTGTAGTGGGCCGCCGGTGCCACCGGCAGCCAGTCCCGGGCCGGGTCCAGACCCACCCGTCGGAGTTCGGCCGCGATGTTGGGAAAGCGCTGGTCGAAGTGGTCCAAGTCGGTGGCATCCAGGAACACGTGGTCGGCCCCCAGTTCCAGCATGCGACGAGTCGAGGCCCGCGACACCACATCACGGGGCTGGAGTTCGTCGACGAAACGCTCGCCGTTGGTGTCCCGCAGCAACGCGCCATGGCCACGGAGCGCCTCGGTGAGCAACGGGCGGGGCATGGAATCGACCGACAAGGCAGTGGGATGGAATTGAGTGAACTCGATGTCTGCTACTGCCACTCCGGCTCGCAGAGCCATGGCGATGCCGTCACCGGTGGCCTCGAGCGGGTTGGTGGTCACGGCATAGAGCTGACCGGCTCCCCCGGTGGTCACCAGCACGTTGGTGGCCCGGACCTCCCGCACTGACCCGTCCGCGAACCGGGCGGTCACTCCGCAGCACCGCCCGGCCTCGACGATCAGCTCCAGGGCGAAGGCGTGCTCGTGGATGGCGGCCATGGTGGCCTGCACCGCCTCGACCAGAGCCCGCTCTACCTCGGCGCCGGTGGCCGAGCCGCCGGCATGGACGATTCTGTTCAGGCTGTGGCCCCCTTCGCGGGCCAGTTCCAGCCGGCCGTGGGCGTCCCGGTCGAACATCGCACCCATGGCGATCAGTTCGTTGACCCGGGCCGGTCCTTCGTCGACCAGCACCCGCACGGCGTCGGCATCACACAGTCCGGCGCCGGCCGCCAGAGTGTCAGCCAGATGCAGGTCCGTGGAGTCGGGGTCGTTGCCGCCCAACACCGCCGCCACTCCGCCCTGGGCCCAGCGGGTGGTGGCCTGAGGCAGTTCTCCCTTGGTCAGCACACCCACCCGCATTCGGTGGGTCTCGGCGGCGCGTACGGCCGCCGACAGGCCAGCCACTCCTGAGCCCAGGACCAGAAGGTCCAGCGAAGGTGGCGTCACCGCGGTCGGCGGGGTGGGTCCGGGCCGGGCTCAGACCCGGGCCTGGACCTCGTGGTACGGACGGGGAGCCGGGGTGTGCAGCGCCGCCAACGCGGTAGCGGTGGCCTCGTCCACCTCGGTATTCGAGGTGTCGACGTGCACGATGGTCGGGGCGTAGTGCTCCAACTCGGCCTGCTCGTAGTCGGCGTAACTGATGATGATGATCTTGTCTCCCGGGGCCACCAGCCGGGCAGCGGCACCGTTGAGACAGATCGCCCCCGACCCTCTCGGACCTTCGATCACGTAGGTCTCCAAGCGGGCACCGTTGTCCACATCGACCACCGCCACCTGTTCGTACTCGAGCAGGTCGGCGGCATCCATCAGGTCACGGTCGACCGTGATCGAACCCACGTAGTGCAGGTTGGCGTCGGTCACCGTGGCACGGTGGATCTTGGACTTCATCATGCGACGACGCATCCGCGGTTTCCTTTCGTGGTGGGCGCCGGCTGGCCGGTCACCCCCGGGTGCGGAGGACGACTCCAGTCTGCCAACAGCGGCCACCCGTACCCAACTCACCGCGATGTCCACGGCCCGTGGGGTTGGCCGGCACCTCCGCTGGCACCGTGCCCCCGTCAGGGAACCTCCAGAGCCATGTTGTCGAGCAGACGGGTCGATCCGAAGCGGGCTGCCACCAGGATGCGCTGACGACCTCCCACCTCCTCAGCCGGTTCCAAAGTGTCAGCGTCCACGATCTGGCCGTAGTCGACGCCATCGACATGGGGTTCAGCCTGCACCCGCTCGACCAATCGCTGCCCCAACACCACCGCATCACGCTCGCCACCACGGGCGGCTTCGACCGTCTCCACCAGCGCTCGGTGGAGCACCGCGGCGGCGGCCCTCTGTTCGACAGACAGATAGACGTTACGGCTCGACATGGCCAGCCCGTCGGCCTCACGCACGGTGGGGCACCCCACCACCTCCACCGGTATCGACAAGTCGGCCACCAGCCGACGTACCACGGCCAACTGCTGGTAGTCCTTCTCTCCGAAGTAGGCCCGGCACGGACCCGCGATGGAGAACAGCTTGGTGACCACCGTGGCCACGCCGCCAAAGTGCTCGGGACGAGCCGCGCCCTCGAACCGTGCAGTGATCTCGGCCACGGCCACCGAGGTGAGAACCGGACGCGGGTACATCTCCGAGACTGACGGGTGAAGCAGTTCGGTGACCCCAGCCGCCTCCACCACGGCCAGGTCACGTTCCAGATCTCGCGGGT
>CAUJFC010000274.1 GCA_963169755.1 Actinomycetota bacterium
ACCCAGTTGGGACGCGGCCCGCAACACCTACATCCAGTTCGACCGGAACCGCAACGAGTGGGTGGAGTGGGATGACTCCACCCACACATGGCGACCCATCTCGCGTTGAGGTTCACCCGATAGGAGCGGGCAGCGGCTCAGAACGCCCCCTCGATCATCTCGAGACTGCCGGCGAGGACCGCGGCAACGTCGAAGCGAACGATGTCCACTCCGGTCAGGTCGCCGCGGTGGCGGGCCTGGTCCATCCAGGCTCCGGCCAGACGGCGAATTCGCTGCTGCTTGGCGGGCGTCACTGCTTCGGCCGGATGGCCGAAGGCGTTGCTGGAACGGGTCTTGACCTCGCAGACGACCAGCACCGAGCCTCGGCGAGCCACCACATCGAGCTCGCCATCTCGACAACGCCAATTCCTGGCGATCACCTGGTATCCGTGAGCCTGATACCAGGCACAGGCCTGCTCTTCGCCCGCCGCACCAAGGCGAAGCCGTGCCCGGGTCACAACGACAGGTCGGGCCGGGGAAGTTCCTCGATGTTCACGTCTTTGAACGTGACGACGCGGACCGACGGTACGAAGCGCATGCGGGTCTCGCGGTACATGTCCCATACCCAGGCATCACGCAGTTCCAGCTCTACCCGGGTTCTGCCGCCAGCGTCGTGCACGGTCTGGTCGACCGAATTGGCCAAGTAGAAGCGACGCTCGGTCTCGACCACGTAACGGTAGGTGGGTGCTACGTCGCGGTACTCCTGAAAGAGCTGATGCTCGATCTCAGCTTCGTACTGCTCGAGGTCGTCGGTGCTCACATCGGCATCGTACGCCCGTCCACCGACAATCAGGTTCGCCGGTACCGGACCGGCGGCGCGATCAGTTGTCGCGCTTCTCCTTGACCTTGGCGGCCTTACCGATGCGGTCACGCAGGTAGTAGAGCTTGGCCCGGCGCACATCGCCGCGGGCATGAACCTCGATCTTGTCGATGATCGGGGTGTGCACCGGGAAGGTGCGCTCCACGCCGACGCCGTAGGACAGCTTGCGGACGGTGAAGGTCTCGTGGATTCCGCCGCCCTGGCGCTTGATCACCACGCCCTGGAACACCTGAACCCGCTCCTTTGCCCCCTCGATCACCCGTACGTGAACCTTGAGAGTGTCGCCGGGCGCGAAGTCGGGGACATCGGTGCGGAGGCTTGCCTGGTCGACGAGATCGGTGGAGTTCATCGGAGTTCCTGAGGTATCGAAGGGTTGGACGGCCGCGGTGGGGCCCGTTCCGGTCCTGAAACGCTAGACGCCGTTCTGGTCGGCGGCCAACTCAGGCCCGGTGGGGAACTCATCGAGGACCCGTTGCTCGTCGGGGGTCAGCCCGCCCCGCTGCTCGATCAGATCCGGCCTACGGTCCATGGTTCGCCGTAGCGCCTGCGCCCGGCGCCAACGGGCAACTCGGGCGTGATCGCCTGAACGGAGAACCTCAGGAACATCCCAGCTTCGGAACCGGGCGGGGCGGGTGTACTGGGGGTACTCCAAGAGCCCATCGGAGAATGATTCGTCGTCGCCCGAAGTGTGGTTTCCCATGACCCCGGGCACCAGGCGGCCGACCGCTTCGAGCACGACCATGGCGGCCACCTCTCCCCCGTTGAGGACGTAGTCGCCCACCGAGAGTTCACCATCCACCAGGTGTTCGGCCACCCGGGCATCCACCCCTTCGTAGCGTCCGCACAACAAGCTGAACCCCTCGCCGCCTGCCAGCTCCCGTGCCATGTCCTGGTCGAACCGCCGCCCGCCGGGGCCAAGAAGGAACAACGGGCGCGGGGGGTCGACAGATTCCACGCAGGCGAAGATCGGCTCGGGCATGAGGACCATGCCGGCGCCGCCACCGAATGGGGAATCGTCCACCGACCGGTGGGGGTCCGTGGTGTGCGAGCGCAGGTCGTGGGCTCGGATGTCGAGTAGGCCACAACGGCGAGCCCGGCCCAACAGGCTCTGGTCGGAGAACCCCTCGATCAGGTCGGGGAAGATGGTGAAGATGTCGATTCTCACCGGAGTCAGTCCTCGCCGAGCAGTCCCGCCGGGGGGTCAACCTCCAACCAATCGGGAAGCGATCGGGCATCGCTGACGAACCCGGCGGGGATGAGAGTTCCGTCGTCCAGTTCCAGGAGGTCATCGGCCGGATTGTCGAGCACGGCCACCACGGTCCCCCACTGCCGACCGTCTGGGGTGCGGACGATGGCCCCGACCAGTTCGTGGACCCACAGGGCATCGGGGTCGTCGATGGCCTCGGCTCGAATCACCTGACCGGTCAGTGCCTCGGCCTGCTCCCGGGTGGTGACGCCCTCGAGGCTGGCGATCCACCGCTGCTGGAACGGTCGGATGGCGGTGACAATGACGGGCCCTCGGTCCAGTTCCCACCGGGCTCCGGCTGTGGTGCGCTCGGGTCGATCCGAGGTGATGACCACTGTGATCTCACCCTTGAGGCCATGGGCCCGTCCCACTCGGCCGATCTCGAGCAACTTGGGAGTTCCGGGATCATTGGTCATCACCCCTCCAGTCTCGCCCACAGGCGGGGAACGTCCCGCTTTACAAAAGTCTGAACGTGGTTCAATATTTGCCCAGGGGCAATCGTCCGATGTCGGACCGCACGACCAAACAGGGACCACCGCAAGATGAACCTCACCCTGAGCATCACCATCCTCATATGCCTGGCGGCTGGTGCCGGCCTTTGGACCCTGGCCGAATACCTCCTCCACCGCTTCGCCATGCACCACCTTCACGGCCGGGGCATCATGAGTCGCGAGCACCTGGAGCACCACGTCACCTCCCAGTGGCACTTCGATGTGAACCACATCTTGAGTTGGACCGGGATGCTCCTGGTGGGATTCGGGGGGTTCGCACCCGTCACCGCCTGGGCCGTTTCATGGACAGCGGGTCTGGCGCTGGCCGTCGGCTGGGCCATCGGCTACTTCCACTACGAGGCCCGTCACGCGCTGGCCCATCTTCGCAACCCATCGACGCCTTACACACGTTGGGTGGCCCGCCATCACTTCCACCACCACTTCGGACACCCGATGGCCAACCACGGAGTGAGCGTCGCGTGGTGGGACCGGGTGTTCGGCACCTACGAGCGACCGACCCGGGTGCGGGTCCCCCGTCGCCTCGTGTTGCCATGGATGCTCGACGAACACGGCGAGCTCAAAGCCGAACACGCCGATGACTATGTGCTCGTGGGCTCGGCCGACCCGACCGAACGGACCCGCCACTTGGACCGGGCCCGAGCGTTCTCATCCGTCGCCCCGGTGGACTGACCCCAGTCGCCCCGGTGGACTGACCCCAGGCGTGTCGATCGCGCCGAAAACCACCGACGCCCCGGTGATGACCGGGGCGTCGTGAGAGCTTGTTGTCCAGTGGTCGATTACCCAACCACGGCGAGCTACCGGGGAGGGTCAGTCCAAGAACTCGATGTCAACGGTGGTGCCGTCTTTGGCAGCCGCCGCTCGGGTGACAGTCCTGATCGACTGGGCGATACGCCCCCGCTTGCCGATCACCCGACCCATGTCGCCGTCGGCCACCCGCACGTCGAGCTCCAGCTCGGAACGACGACCCGGCGCAGTGGTGACAGTGACCTCGTCGGGGTTGTCGACCACCTGCTCCACCAGGTAGCTGAGAACCCGCGTGGCGTTCTCGGCCTCGGTCACGACTCGGCCGCCGCCGGGGCCGGAGCCTTGCCGGTGAACTCGTCCCAGGCGCCCGAGACCTTGAGAAGCTTCTCAACGGTGTCGGTGGGCTTGGCGCCGTTGCGCAGCCACTTGAGGGCCTTCTCGTTGTCGATCTTGATGCCCGACGGCTCGAGGCGGGGCTGGTAGGTGCCGACGATCTCGATGAACCGGCCGTCGCGGGGAGACCGCGAGTCGGCAGCGACGACGCGGTAGGTGGGCTGCTTCTTCTTGCCCATCCGCATGAGGCGGAGCTTGACGGCCATGATGGTCCTTCTGTCGCAGGGAATTCGGTGATCGATCAGGGGCGTGGCTCGGCCACAACCGGCCTTCCATGGTGCGCCACCGGTACCCCTTGACGCAAACGCAGGCCGAGCATGGTCACAGGCCCGGGAGGCGGAACCCTCCGTCGCCGGCTGGCGCTCCCCCGCTGGGGGGAAGGGTGAACGACGGGCCCTTACCTCCCTTGGGGGTCGTGCGCCCGCCGCCCTTGGCCTTCTTCTTGGCCTTCTTGGTCGCGGAACGGCCCAGCAGCCCGCCCCCGAGACCCTTCATCATCTTTTGCATCTCGGTGAACTGCTTGAGCAGAGCGTTGACCTCAGACGTGGTCACACCACTGCCGTTGGCTATGCGCAGCCGTCGGGAGCCGTCGATGATCTTGGGGTCGCGGCGCTCGGCGGTGGTCATCGAGTGAATGATCCCCTCGATCCGGGCCAGTTGCCGGTCGTCGATCTCGGTGTTGCGGAGTTCTTTGGGCATGCCCGGCATGAGTTTCATGAGATTGCCGAGGTTGCCCATCTTCTTGACCTGGGCCATCTGCTCGAGGAAATCCTCGAGGGTGAACTGCCCCTCCAGCAGACGGTTGGCGGCCTCCTCGGCCTGACGCTCATCGAAGGCGTCCTTGGCCTTCTCGATGAGGGTGAGCACGTCACCCATGCCCAGGATCCGACCGGCCAGACGGTCGGGGTGGAACAGGTCGAACTCGTCGAGCTTCTCACCGGTGGAGGCGAAGGCGATGGGCTTTCCCACCACCTCCTTGACCGACAGGGCGGCGCCGCCCCGGGCGTCGCCGTCGAGCTTGGTGAGGATGACACCATCGAGCGACAGGGTGGCGTGGAAGTTCTCGGCCACCGTCACCGCGTCCTGACCGGTCATGGCGTCGACCACCAGGAACGTGTACTGGGGGTTGGTGGCCTCGGAGATCTGGCGCACCTGCTCCATCAGCTCGGCGTCGATGGCCAGACGGCCGGCGGTGTCGACGATGACCACGTCACGCCCCAAGCGCTTGGCCTCATCGATGCAGCCCAGTGCTACCGCCACCGGATCGCCGGTGCCCGAGGCCACCACGTCGTCGGGGGCCGAGTACACCGGCACGTCGACCTGGCGAGCCAGGGTCCGGAGTTGCTCTACCGCGGCGGGGCGTTGGAGGTCGGCACCCACCAGCATGGGGTTGCGCCCCTGAGCCTTGAACCAGCGGGCGAGCTTGGCCGAGTTGGTGGTCTTACCTGAGCCCTGGAGCCCGGCCATGAGCACCACGGTCGGCGGCTTGGGGGCATAGGTGATGCGGATCGTCTCGCCGCCCAGGGTGGCGATGAGCTCCTGGTGGACGATGTCGATGACCTGCTGGGCGGGGTTGAGCGCCTCGTGCAGGTCGGCCCCCACCGCCCGCTCTCGGATACGGGCCACCAGGCCCTTGACCACGGTGAAGTTGACGTCGGCCTCGAGGAGGGCCAAGCGGATCTCGCGAAGGACCTCATCTACGTCGGCCTCGCTCAGGCGGCCTTTGCCCCGGAGCTTGCGGAAGATCCCGTCGAAACGATCTGAAAGTGACTCGAACATGGCCCGCCGATGCTACCGGACCAACCGTCGGCCGCCCCCGGCCCTCGGTGGGATCACGATGGCGGCCGAAACTAGAACGGGTTCTAACATCGTGACCATGCACCTCTCTCTCACCGAGGAACAGGAAGCCCTGCGCGATGCCGTAGCCGGGTTTCTGGAGAAGGCCTCCGATGCTGAAGCGGTCCGAGCCGCCGAACCTCAGGGCTGGGACGCCCGGGTGTGGGAGGGCCTGACCGCCATCGGCGTGCCCACCCTGGGAGTGGCCGAGGATCTAGGCGGGTCTGGTGCCACTCTGCGAGACCTAGCGGTGGTGGCCGAGGCCTGTGGGGCCCGGCTGGCTCCTGCCCCGGCGGTGGAGACCATGGTGGCGGCCCGTCTGCTGGCCCGATTCGCCCCGACCGTCCCGGCGGCCGCCGAGGTGCTGGCCGCCTTGGCCGAGGGCGGCCAGCCGGTGACCCTGGCGGTGCGACCGGGGGCCGAAGGCTGGGCTCGCATGGTTCCCGGCGCTGCGGTGGCCACCGCGGTGGTGGCCCTCGACGGTGACGACCTAGTGGTGCTCACCATCGATGACCGGCCCATCTCTCCCACCAACCTGGGTTCTGCCCCCCTGGCCGATGTGGATCTGAACGGACCGGGCCGACAGGTGATCGCCAGCGGTGCCGATGCCCGGGCTGCTTTCGAACGATCAGTTGACGAGTGGCGGGCTCTGAGCGCCCGGTGGCTGGTGGGGCTGGGACGCGACGCCCAGGCCATCGGTATCCAGTACGCCATCGACCGCCGTCAGTTCGACGTGCCGGTGGGGTCGTTCCAGGCGGTTCAACACCGCTTCGCCGACCTGGCCACCGACCTGGACGGGGCCGATCTGTTGTCGAACAAGGCGGTGTGGGCTCTGGACGTGGCCGATCCGGTCGCCAGCTCGTTTCCGACCATGGCGTTCTGGTTCGCGGGTGACGCCGCCCAGCGGGTCGCCTCCTGGTCGCTGCACGTGCACGGTGGTTACGGGTTCATGGAGGAGTACGACATCCAGCTCCACTTCCGTCGAGCCAAGGCCCTGCGACTGGTGTTGGGTGATCCCCGTCGCGAACTCCAGACACTGGCCGGGCTGCTGTGGAGCGACCCCGAGTCGGGCCCGATCCCCGGATCACGGTTCCGTCCCACTCTGGGCACCGGCTCGGACAGCGCCCCGAGCACCGACGCCGGCGCCGCTGGCACCGGGTCCGATGGCGGCTACGACTTCCGCCTAGGCCCCGAGGTCGAGGCATTCCGAGCCGAGGTTCGGGCGTTTCTGGCCGAGCACGTCACCGACGAGGTGATCGAGACCGCCCACCACACCGGCACCATCCACGACTGGGGCCTGCACCGCTCGATGGCCGAGGCGGGGTGGATCTCGGCCGGTTGGCCCGCCGAGTTCGGGGGACAGGGTCGGTCGCCGTTGGAGATGAACTCACTGTCGGAGGAGATGTACCTGTCAGGTGCCCCGGTGGACGGACTGGGGGTGGCATCGCTGGTGGCCCACACCCTGTTGATCGACGGAACCGATTGGCAGAAGCAGACGATCATCCCCGAGATCCTCTCGGGCCAGGCCATGTGCTGCCTGGGCTACAGCGAGCCCGACGCCGGATCGGACGTGGCATCGGTGGTCACCCGGGCGGTGCGCGACGGCGACGAGTGGACCATCAACGGTCAGAAGATGTTCACCACCCTGGCCCACGAAGCGCACTACGTCTTCCTGTTGACCCGCACCAACACCGAGGTGGCCAAACACAAGGGACTGACCATGTTCGTGGTCCCCATGGACACCCCGGGTATCTCGTTCACTCCGGTGCACACCATGGGCGGCGAGCGAACCAACATCACCTACTACGACGAGGTGAAGGTGCATGACCGCTACCGGGTGGGTGAGGTCGACGGTGGCTGGAAGGTCATGATGACCGCTCTGGTGTTCGAGCGGAACTCGGCCTGGTACGGAGAACTGGTCCGCCTGCTCGACCACGGCCTGCGCTGGGCTCGGGCCACCGAGTCACCCAACGGGGGGACCATGCTGGACGACCCGCTGGTGCGTGAACGACTGGCTCGAATCGCCATCGGCAACGAGGTGTCCAACCTGCTGGGCTGGCGCGCCGCCTGGATGGCCGCCAACCACACCCTGCCCGGGGTGGAGGGAACCATGGCCAAGCTGTTCACCACCGAGCACTATCAGTTCGCCGGCAACGAGTTGATCGACGCCCTCGGCTCCGACGGACTGCGCCGCCACGGTGATCCCACCGCCGGACCGGAGCTGGCCGATGGCTGGATCGAGGCCATCTATCGACACTGTCAGGTGACGACCATCTACGGCGGCACCAGTGAGGTCCTGCGCGGCATCATCGCCGAGCGGGGCCTGTCGCTACCGCGGAACCGCTGACGCGCCGGCCGGGGACCGGGTCACGAGAACGTCAGCGTTCCAGGTGGGCCAGGGCTCGGCGGGCGGCGTGGTATCCGCCCATGCCGTGAACCCCGGCGCCGGGCGGGGTGGCAGCCGAGCACAAGTAGGTGCCGGCGATACCGGTGTCGTAGGGATGCAGGCCAACTCTGGGCCGGAACAACAGTTGAAGGGGATCGTTGGCTCCGGTGGCCACGTCACCGCCCACGTAGTTGGGGTTGTGGCGGCTCAGGTCGGTGGTTGAAAGGACCGCCATCCCCACGATGCGCTCGCGGGTTCCGGGAGCGAAACGCTCGATCTGATCGAGAATTGCCTCGGTGGCGTCCCCCGTCCACCCGGCGGGCACGTGGGCGTAGGCCCACACTGGATGGGTGTCCCCCACCGACCGGGTCGGGTCGGCCACGTACTGCTGGGCCACCAGCACGAATGGGCGGTGAGGCATCGCTCCTCGCTGGATCATGGCTTCCGAGGCCGCCACCTCTTCGAAGGTGCCCCCGAGGTGAACGGTGCCCGCCCGAGCCACCTCCGGGTTGGACCAGGGAAGCCCGCCTTCCACCGCTAGGTCAACCTTGAACGCTCCTGGGCCATAGCGATACCTCTCGTAGGCTCGACGCACGCGTCCTGGCAGTCGGTTACCGGCGATACGGGCGAAGGCCCGGGGGCCTACGTCGAACAGCGCCACCCGGTGGGCGGGCATATCGGCCAGGTCGCTCACCTCGCGTCCGGTCTCGATGGTGGCACCGCCGGCCATCGCGTAGGAGGCCAGAGCGTCGGTGATGGCCCGGGAGCCGCCCCGGGCTACCGGCCATCCGTAGTGGTGCCCCATGGCGAAGAACATGGCCCCGGCCGAGCCGGTGAGCGGCTGACCCAGCGGCCGGTAGATGTGGGCGGCCACGCCCGCGTACAGCCCTCTCACTTCGGGGGTGCGCCAACGGCGCGCCACGGCGGCCGCCGAACGAAGTGCCACTGGAGCGAACCGCGCCAACGCCTCGGGGTGCCGGGGAATGTGCACGATCGGCCCGAGGATTTCGCTGGCCAACTCGGGAGCTCGTTGGCTCAGTGGTCCGAATGTCGATATCCACCGGGTGCCGTCTTCGCCCATGGCTTGGGCCGTGTCGGCCAGCGACTGGGCCAGCAGCCCGGCCCGCCCCCCATCGAGTGGGTGGGCCACGTCGAGGGGAGCATGACACCACTGAAGGCCGTGGTCGGCCAGAGGGAGGTCGGCAAACAGGGGCGATGCCACCCCGAAGGGATGGACGGCTGAGCAGAGGTCGTGTAGCAGCCCGGGCACGGTCAGCTCGGCGGTGCGGGTTCCCCCACCGATCTCGTCGGCAGCCTCGATGATGTGCACCGACCGGCCAGCTCGAACCAGTGTCGCGGCCGCAGCCAGACCGTTTGGTCCGGCCCCCACCACTACGGCGTCCACCGGGTCCCTCTGTCCAGCCCGATCAACACTCACCTGACCGACACTACCGGGCCCGCGAACCCCAACGACTCGGCCCATCGATGTCCCAGGGGTACTCGTCGGTCACCTCCAGATGCCACAACCTGGCCGTTCCACCACCGTGGTCCAACTCAGGATCACCTGAAGGGCGAGCGGTGAACTGCTGGCTCGGATCATTGTGGGAACAGACGGCGCGACCACAATGGCCCGATCAACAACCATCGTGTTCTCCCACTGTCGAGACTTCGTCTCGAGGTCCCTGAGGGTCGTCTTGTAGGTATCGATCTGGCCAGAACGATCGCGCTGGTGGGCATGGTGTCAACCCACCTGTACAGGCCGATCTACCGCGACGGGATGTCGCTGGCTCATCTACTGGCTGCTGGGCGGGCCTCAGCCCTGTTCGCAGTGCTGGCCGGACTCAGCCTGGCCCTGGTCACCGGCCGCACCGCAGCGGTGAGCGGTCGAGAGCGACGTGCCCGCTCGGTCGGGCTGGTCGTCCGCTCGATTCTGTTGTTCGCAATCGGGGTAGGCCTCCACCTCCTGGGTACCCGAGTCGCGGTAGTGCTCCAGACCTATTCGGTGCTGATGGTGGCGATGCTCCCCTTCCTCGGCTGGCGACCCCGGAACCTGGCGATCCTGGCCGGAACCTGGGTGGTCGCCGGGCCAATGCTGATGATCTGGATCCTGACCTGGTGGCCGAGTTGGGAGGTATGGGGCTGGGGAACCGTGACCGAAGTGACCGTGGGCATGTATCCACTCCCGATCTGGATCACCTTCTTTTGGGTCGGCCTCGCCCTCGGACGGATGGACTTGACCAGGCGATCGCTGGCGGTCTGGCTGACCGGCATCGGCACGGTCATGACCGTTATACCCCCTCAGGTGTCGACTTGGCTCGTCCGTCGGCCCGGTGTGATCGAACAGATGGCGGCTGACGTCGGAACCACCGATCTGGCCTACTTGCGTTTCGGTCTGGACATGGGCATGCAGGGCTTCATTCCGTCAGGAACCAACTGGTGGCTGGCCATCGACTCAGCCCATTCGGGCACGCCCTTCGAACTCGCCACCACCATCGGAAGTGCGTTGGCTGTCATCGGGCTCTGTCTCTTGCTGGCTCGCGTGGCACCACGGCTGGTCAGCGTGGTGTCAGGGGCGGGGGCGATGAGTCTCACCGCCTATTGCCTCCACGTGATCGGAATGCACAAGAGCTGGTGGCCCCGCGAAGAGACCGGCAGCTTCTGGATCTACGTGGCCGCCTTTCTGGTGGGCGGAGCCGTGTTCCGGGCAATCGGCCGACGTGGTCCCCTCGAGGCCTTGGTCTCGACCGTATCGGGTTGGGCCACCCGCTCGACCCGGGCACGCCTCAGCCAACCAACCTGACTCGAACGCGACGATGGGGCCCCGAAGGACCCCATCGTTCGAACCAATCGGGTCTCGGGGCGATGCTGGTGATCGCCCCGGACGCCCGGTCAGATCAGCTCAGGCGTTCGATGATCATGGCCATGCCCTGACCACCGCCCACGCACATGGTCTCGAGACCGAAGGTCTTGTCGTCCTTGCGGAGACCGTTGATGAGGGTGTTGATGATGCGGGCACCGGTCATGCCGAAGGGGTGGCCGATGGCGATGGCGCCACCGTTGACGTTGAGCTTGTCCCACTCGATTCCGAGCTCGCGGGCCGAGGGGATCACCTGGGCGGCGAAGGCCTCGTTGATCTCCACCAGGTCGATGTCGTCGATGGTCATGCCGGCTCGGGCCAGGGCCTGACGCGAGGCCTCGATGGGGCCGAGGCCCATGATCTCGGGGTTCAGACCCGACACCCCCGATGAGACCACGCGGGCCAGCGGGGTGATGCCCAGTGCCTTGGCGCGGGTGTCGCTCATGACCACCACCGCCGCAGCGCCGTCGTTGAGGGGGCAGGCGTTGCCGGCGGTGACGGTGCCATCGGGGCGGAACACCGGCTTGAGGCCTGCCAGTCCTTCCACCGTGGTGCCGGCTCGGATTCCGTCGTCCTTGGTCACCACCACTTCGTTGCCCTCATCGTCGTGAGTGGTGACCGGGGTGATCTCGTTCTCCCAGAACCCGTTCTCGAGCGAGGCAGTGGCCCGCTGCTGGGAGAGGGCGGCGAACTCGTCCTGTTCTTGGCGGGTCACACCCTTGTAGGTGGCCACGTTCTCGGCGGTCTGACCCATGGCGATGTACACGTCGGGCAGACCCCCCTCGAAGGGGGTCCAAGCCCCGTGTCCACCAGCGGAGAACTCGGCGGTACGGGCCACGGCGTCAGCGTGGCGGGGGTTCTGGGGGCCGCTGTCAGCGAAGCCGTAGACGAACCGGCTGACGGTCTCCACTCCGGCGGCGATGAACACGTCGCCCTCGCCGGCCTTGATGGCCTGGGCGGCCATGCGCACCGACATGAGCGACGACGAGCAGTAGCGGTTGACAGTGACCCCGGGAACGGTGGGCATGTTGGCCTGGATGGCCACGATGCGGGCCAGGTTGTAGCCGGCCTCACCGGCGGGCTGACCGCAGCCCAGGATCAGGTCTTCCACGGTGTTGCGGTCGAGTTCGGGGATCTTGTTCAGCGCGGCGTCGACGATGAACGCCGTGAGGTCGTCGGGGCGCTCGTTCTTGAGCGATCCCTTCTGAGCCCGACCGATCGGTGTGCGGGCGACTGAGACGATTACGGCTTCAGGCATGGGTGGGCTCCTCTTTCGCTACCCCTGATGTGTGCCTTTGTCTAGCAACTGCCCGGTTTCCTCCCGGAATCGACCTCGGCCGCCTATCCCGGCTCCCTACCGACCCAACGGTGAGGTTCATCTGTCCGAGACGATGGTCGTGCTCGACCACCTCTGGCTGCTGATCGCGGGCTTGACCCAGGTCCGTGGGTCGGTGAGCATGACGGTCGTGCGCGCAACGGCCGTTGAGATCCCGACCAGAGTGCTGGTGTTCGGGATGGCCCGGCCCGACGGCTCCATCGACGGCCCCGAGCTCTACGACGTGGCCAACGCCTGCGGCCATACCGACGAACAGCTCCGCTCGTGCCTGCGGCGCCTGGTTGCCGAAGGCCTGCTGGATCGTGAGGGAACCGGACGCCAGGCGGTCTTTCGGACCACTCCAGCGGGCGATCTGCTCCGATCGGGGTCGATGCGCCGCCACGAGTTGGCCTATCGCCAGGATCGCTCCGGCCAGGGCTGGGACGGCAGGTGGCACCTGGTGGCCTTTGCCATTCCCGAGAATCGTCGAGCAGCCCGCGACCGCTTGAGGGATCGTCTCTTGGACGAGGGGGGTGCCCCCATCAACCACGGCATGTACGTGAGCCCCCATCCCTGGGAGGAGACCGTGCATCGCCTGGCTGAACAACTCGAGGTGGCCGACCGCCTGACCCTGGCCAGCACCTCCGACTTGGAGGTGGGCGGGGTCCGTGCCGCCCGAGAACTGGCCAGAACGCTGTGGCCGGTCGACGAGATCGCCGAGGCCTACCAGCAGTTCGTGGATGACAACCAGCACGTGGTGCCCACCCTGGAGCGGCTGCGTGCCCGCCACGACCGCATCGCCGACAGCGACTTCCTTCCGGGAGCTCTGGGGATGGTCATCGCCTTCCAGCAGGTCTTCCTGCGTGACCCTCTGCTGCCGCCCGAACTGCTGCCCCGGCCCTGGCCCGGTCGTGCCGCGCGGGACCTGCTGTTGACCAGCCGGAGGCTGGCCCTACGGCTGCGGGCCGACCACGAACGGCCCGCCCTGTTCGCGGCCTTCGACCAGTTCGCCGACCAGGCTCCCTGACACCACGCCGGGGTCCGGTGTTGTGATGTCAGTCGTGGCCACCGAGCGGGGCGGGAAGAGCAATCCCTGGGGTCCAGCCTCGGGCCACCGGCCAACCGTCGTCGTCCCAATCGAGGGGCCTGATTCCCAGGTCGGGCCGGGCCTCGTGGGCAAGGTCATACCAGTGGTGAACCAGCCACCACTGGTCGCCTTGGTGGAGCACGGTCTGGTGCCCGGGGCCACGCACCGTGCCGTAGGCGGTCAGCACCTTGGTCCCACCCCCATCCAGCATCGGACGCCCCTCACGGTCCACGTACGGTCCGGTCAGTGACCGGGACCGGCCGACCCGGATGTTGTAGGTGGCGTTCCAGCCGTCACAGCACAAGTCGAACGAGGCGAAGAGATACCACCAGCCGTCGCGCTCGATGATGGTCGGGGCCTCCAGGTTGTCGATGAACCGCTCGCGGTAGGCCAGGTTCACCGGTGCCACGGTGGCATCGAGGGTGCCGTCGGGGTTGAGAGGTTGGAGGAACAGCCCGTCATAGTTGGATCCCCAGCTCAGCCAGGGACGGCCGTCGTCGTCGAGTACCACCGCGGGATCGATGGCGTTCCAACCGGAACGGTCCTCGTCGAGGAACTTCCCACGGGAGCGGAGTACTGGGCCGTGGTCGGTCCAGCCGTAGTCGGGGTGGTCGGGGTCGAGGGTGACCGAGGTGGCGTGCCCGATCGCCGAATTTCGAGTGGGCAACTCGCCCTGGGGGAACTCGCTGGTGGAGAAGTACATGTGCCACTTCCCTCCCCACCAGCTCACGTCGGGCGCCCAGATGTCACCGTTGCCTCGGGGAGCTTCCTCCACCAGCCACGCCGGAAGTTCCTCGAACACCGGAGGTGCCTTCTTCCAATGGACCAGATCGGTGGAGGTGCGGTGCTGGATGCCGTCGTGGGTGAAGTACAGGTGGTAGGTGTCACCCTCCCGGGCCACCGTGGGGTCGTGGATGAAGGCGGTGTCGCCTTCCACCGGCACCCGAACCGGCCCCTCGGGGTCGGTGACCAGCGGCGGTGATGCCCCCTCGTCGGTGGCCGGCCCGAGGCCGACCGTCGTGGTGGCCTCGACCTTGGGGCCGGTGGTAGAGGCGGGAGTCGACCGGTCAGGCCCGGGGCCGCTGTCATCGGCACAGCCGGCGACCATCACCGCCAACACCATCAGAGAGGCGGATCCGAGCCGCGCCCGACGACGGTGGCGGGTGGTCACGCCAGGTTCTCCACGAACTTCTCGAGCTGTCGCAGGTTGCGACACTCGAAGACGCCGTCGCAGTGGGCACCGTAGTCGCCGACGATCGAGTCCCCGGTGTCCCAGTAGCTGCGGGGCTCGGGGTTCAACCAGTAGACGTGACGGGCTCGGTGGCGCATCTCCTTGATCACCCAGCTCTGGGAGGCGTGGTAGTTGTTGCGGGCGTCGCCCAGGATCATCACCGTGGTCTTGGGGCCGATCTCCTTACCCCACTTGTTCCAGAACACCTCGAAGGCGTGTCCGTAGTCGGAGTGGCCGTCGACCCAGACCACGTCGGCTTCGGTGTTGACCCGGTGCACGGCCTCGGTCACGTCCTCCACGCCCTCGAAATATGAGGTGACCTCGTCGATCCCGTCGATGAACACGAACGAGCGGACCTTGGAGAACTGGCCGCTGATGGCATACACCAGCATCAGAGTGAAGCGGGCGAAGGCCGCCACCGAACCCGAAATGTCGGCGATCACGAAGATCTCGGGCTTGTGGGGCCGGGGGTGGCGGAACCGGGGCTCGGCCGGGACCCCGCCGTAAGACAGCGAGGCCCGGACGGTGCGACGGAAATCCAGCGGACCTCTCCGGTTGTGGCGGCGCTTGCGGGCCAGGCGAACCGCCAGTCGGCGGGTTAGCGGAATGAGGGCCTTGCGCAGCCCGACCATCTCGTCACGTGAGGCGTGCATGAAGTCGACGTCTTCGGGCAGCGGTTTGCGCAGTGTCTTGGCCATGGCCTCGACCCCGCGGTCGGCCACCAGGCGGCGACGGATCTCGGCCTCGATCTCTTTCTTCAGGGCCTCAATGCGATGCTCGAACTCATCTCGTTCGAGACGTTCCTCCAGGGGCGTCATGGGCTCGCCGTCGCGACCGGCCTGCTGACGGCTCTGATCCATGAGGCGTTCCATGAGGCCTTCGAGGTCCAGATTCCGCAACGTCCGGTACAGGTAGTAGGTGCCGCCCACCGGCCGGCCCGGTTCCATTCCGGCGAAGCGTTTGACCGCCTGACGGGCGATGGCGCGCATCAGCGCCTCGTCGCCGCGCATCATGGCCTGTAGCAGCAACTGCTGAAGTTCCTCGGGTGAGAGGGCCTGGCCTCCGCCCTGGCCCTGTCCGCCCTGTCCGCCGTCGCCCACCCCGTCGCGTTCGTCGTCGAGCATTTCGGCCAGGTCGGGATCGAGCGAGTCGTCGTCTATTCCGTACTTGCTGCCGCGCAGCGAGAAGTAGACCTCGAACACCGTCTCGAACGCCCGCCAGTGGGCGTTGTTCTTGACCAGGGTGGCAGCCAGGGCGTACTTGAACGCCTCGCGGTCGTCGAGGGGAATGTGACGCAGGGCGGCCATGGCGTCGAGGTTCTCGGTGAGACTGACCGGCAGGCCCGCCTCGCGGAGTTCAACGATGAACCCGTTGAGCAGGTCCAGGATCGGCTCACCTGAGGCGGCATCGACCTCGGGCTCAACGGCGGTTGATCCGGAGTCGCTCACGATGACACCCCTACTTGGGGCCGGGGGCGAACTGTTTGAAGCCCGCCTTGTCGGCGGCGAACTCGCGCACCGCCTTGGCGATGTCGGACTGGTACTTGAGCAGGATGTTGGCGGTACCCGAGGCGGTCTCGGCGTCGATCTGATCGACCCCGAGCAGCATGAGGGTGTTGGCCCAGTCCAGGGTCTCTGAGACCGACGGCGACTTCTTCAACTCGAGCTGGCGCAGCGAGCGGACGATGCGGGCCACCTGGTCGGCCAGGTTGTCGGTGATGTCGGGCACCTTGGTGAGCACGATCTCCTTCTCGCGCTCCATGTCGGGGTAGTCGACGTGGAGGAACAGGCACCGACGCTTGAGCGCCTCGGACAGCTCACGGGTGTTGTTGGAGGTGAGGAACACCAGGGGGATCTGTTTGGCGGTGATGGTTCCCAGTTCGGGGATCGACCCCTGGTAGTCCGAGAGGATCTCGAGCAACAGCGCTTCGGTCGCGACCTCGACGCGGTCCACCTCGTCGATCAGCAGCACCACCGGCTCATCGGAGCGGATGGCCTCGAGCAGGGGACGTTCCAGCAGGAACTCGTCTGAGAACAGGTCGTCCTCGACCTCGCTCCACGAGTCCCCCTCGCCGCCGGAAGCCTGGATGCGCAGGAGCTGCTTCTTGTAGTTCCACTCGTAGAGCGCCTTGGCCTCATCGAGGCCCTCGTAGCACTGGAGACGGATGAGGCGGGCCCCGATGAGTTCGGCCACCGACTTGGCCAGCTGGGTCTTGCCGGTACCGGCCGGCCCCTCGACCAGGATCGGCTTCTGGAGTCGGTCGGCCAGGTAGACGATCCCGGCGATTCCCTCATCGGCCAGGTAGTCGACCTTGCGGAGGCCTTCGCGCACCTCGGACACGGACTCGAAGCGGTGGTCGGTCATAGCGGGAGGATACCGCCGCCCTTGACCGGCCGGTCAATCGACTTGTGGCTGCTGGTGGAGGGCTCAGCCCCGGGTCTGTCCCTCACCCCGCACCACGTACTTGGCGGTGGTCAGCTCGCGCAGACCCATGGGACCGCGGGCGTGGAGCTTCTGGGTGCTGATGCCGATCTCGGCTCCGAAACCGAACTCTTCCCCGTCGACGAAGCGGGTGCTGGCGTTGACCAGCACGGCGGCGGCGTCCACCTCGCGGGTGAAACGGTCGGCGGCATCCAACGACGAGGTGACGATGGCTTCGCTGTGACCCGAGCCGTGGCGGGCGATGTGGTCGATGGCGTCGTCGAGCGAGCCAACCACCTTCACCGCCATCTTCAGGTCCAGGAACTCCCGGCTCCAATCGTCCTCGGTGGCCTCCGAGGCGCTCCCGGCGGGCAGCATTCCCAGCGTCGGCGGGTCGGCAACCAGTTCGACCCCGGGCAGCATGGTGTCGACGTCGGCCAGGAAAGCCTGGGCCACCGCCTTGTGGACCAGAAGGGTTTCGGCGGCGTTGCACACCGAGGGCCGCTGGGTCTTGGCGTTGGTGACGATGCGGGCCGCCATCTCCAGATCGGCGGACTCGTCGACGTACACGTGGCAGTTGCCGTCGCCGTCGATCACGTAGGGCACGGTGGCGTGCTCGAGAATCGAGGCGATCAACGACGGCCCACCCCGGGGGATCAGCACGTCGATCGAGTCGCGCAGGCGCATGAAGGCCACCGCCGCGTCGTGGCTGGTCTCTTCCACCAGCACCAGAGCGTCGGCGGGGAGCCCGACCGACTGGTAAGCCTCTCTCAGCACCCCGGCGATGGCGGTGTTGGAGGTGATTGCCCCCGACGAACCCCGCAGAAAGGCGGCGTTGCCCGATTTCAGGCACAGGGCGGCGGCGTCGGAGGTGACGTTGGGCCGGTTCTCGTAGATGATGGCCACCACACCGAGGGGTACCCGTACCCGGGTGATGCGCAGACCGTTGGGTCGCACCCAGCCGTCGAGGACCTCGCCCACCGGGTCGGGTAGGGCCGCCACCTGGCGCAGGCCGCCGGCCATGGCCTGAACCCGGCCGGCGTCGAGGCGCAGCCGGTCTATGACTGTGGAACTGACCCCGCCGGCCTCGGCCCTCTCCACGTCGACGGCGTTGGCCGCCAGAATTACATCGGTGGAGGCCACCAGAGCGTCGGCGGCGGCCAGCAGTGCCCGGTCCTTGTCGGCGGTGGAGGTGGTGGCGAGCAGACGGGACGCGGCCTTGGCTCGCACCCCCAGGTCGGCGATGGTGCTTACGGTCACGGCCGTCAACGTTACCGGCTGACCATCAGAGGCCATCGGGGCTGGCCATCGGAGGCGAGGAAGGCGGCCGGGCCGTACCGCACACCGACCCCGGCCGGGGTCGTCGGGTTCGAGGATGCCCACCGTTCGCGCTGCCGCCGATGTCGACCTGGCCGGAGCCGGCATCGTGCTCGAGGAGCCGTTCGATCCCCGCGATCTGCTGGCCGCGCTGGAAGCGGCGCGCGACCCGGCGCGGCTTGCCGCATGGACGGCCGCCGCCATGGCCTATGGGGAGTCGACCTGGCTGTACGCGGGGCA